>NZ_JBHXSL010000004.1:177352-236552 GCF_042714725.1 Streptomyces sp. NPDC058685 | reverse complement strand
TCGCTTTGCTTTCGCCCTAAAACTTGCTGTTGGGTTGTGGGGCCCGGCGCACGCGCCGGGCCCCTCTCCTTGTTCGCCTGCGGAGTCTCAGCCCGCGAGCAGCTGCTTCACCGCGGCGGCGACCCGTCCGCCCTCGGCGCGGCCCGCCACCTTCGGATTCACGATCTTCATGACGGCACCCATGGCCCGCGGCCCCTCGGCACCGGCGGCCTTCGCCTCGTCGACGGCCTGCGTCACGATCTGCGCGAGCTCGTCGTCGCTCAGCTGCTTCGGCAGGTAGGCGTCGAGGAGAACACCCTCCGCCTTCTCCCGCTCGGCCTGCTCGGCACGGCCACCCTGCGCGAAGGCGTCGGCGGCCTCGCGGCGCTTCTTCGCCTCCTTGGCGATCACCTTCTGCACCTCGTCGTCGGAGAGTTCACGGGCGGTCTTGCCCGAAACCTCCTCCTTGGTGATGGCGGAGAGGGTCAGCCGGAGAGTGGAGGAGCGCAGTTCGTCGCGCGCCCGGATCGCCGCGGTGAGGTCTTCCTGCAGCTTGGACTTGAGCGTGGTCATACGGACAAGTGTGGCAGGTGCCACGAAGTCCGCGCCCGCGCATTTCCGGGGCCCTCGTCAGCGGCCCTCCGATAGCGTTTCGCCATGTCCGCGTTCATACAGCAACTCCCCGCCCTGATCGGCGTGGTGGTCGGTGCCCTGGGCTCGTACCTGGCCATCACGCGTGGGGATCAGGCACGCTTCCGCCGCGAGCAGGAGGCCCGCTGGGAGGAGCGGCGGCTGGAGACCTACGCCGAGTACGCCCGTTCGCTGAAGAAATCGGTGACCCTGACGTACCGGATCGCCGCCCACCTCGGGAACGACCCCCATCCCCATCCGCTGTCACCCGAGGAGGCGGCGCCCCATCTGGCGGCGGCGAACGACGGCCGGGACCCGGCCGGCGAGGCCCTGCTGATGCTCGGCACCCGGGACGTGGTGGACAGGGCGCGGGTGTGGGTCGTCACCGTCCTGGAGATGGAGCAGTTCCTGCGCGAGCGGACGCATGACCCGGAAGCGTGGTCGGTCCTGCTGGAGAAACAGCGGACGGCGCGCGAGGGCTACTACGCGGCGGTCCGCAGGGACCTCGCGCTTCCGCCGGGGCACTCGGGTCAGTGGCAGCCGGCACCGCCGCCGCGGTCGCCGTCGTAGCCGGCCGCTGCTCGGCGGGTGCCGAACCGGGTTCGCTGCCGTACGGGTGCGCGCTCGTCGGCGTGACGCCGCCGCGGTCGCCGTCGTAGCCGGCCGCTGCTCGGCGGGTGCCGAACCGGGTTCGCCGTCGTACGGGTGCGCCGTCGCGGTCGGGACGGAGCGCACCCGCACCCGGACGCCGTACCCCCGTTCGCCGTCATTCGGCCGACACACTGCGGCCGCTCCGCGGCGAGGACACCGTCGCTTCTCGGACACCGCCCGTTGACACTCTGCTCGAATGCCGCTCGTCCCCACATCCCTCGACACCCGCCGCTGCCAACTCCTCGGACTGGTCGGCTCGGCGGCGCTCGCCGCGGGAGGTGTGACCGCGGGCGCGCTGCCGGTACGCGACGCCCTCGCACCGGAGTCGGGCCGCGCCGCGATCGGGCTCGTCGGGGCGTACTTCGGGCTGGTCCTGCTGGTCGCGGCCTGGGCGCTGCTGGGGCGGGCGGTGCGCGGGCCGAAGCCGCCCGACCGCCGGACCCTGCTGCTCACCCTCGGTCTGTGGGCCGCGCCGCTCCTGCTCGCACCGCCGCTGTTCAGCCGTGACGTCTACAGCTATCTCGCCCAGGGCGCGATGGTCGACGCCCAGATCGACGTGTACACGCACGGGCCCTCCCGGCTCGGCGGTCCGCTGAACGACGAGGTGGCACCGCTGTGGCAGCACACCCCGACGCCGTACGGCCCGCTGTTCCTCGCCTGCGCGACGGTGATCAACAACCTGTCGCACACCGAGGTGTCGGCCGGCGTCATCGGCATGCGCCTCGTCGCGCTGCTGGGGGTCGCGGGGATGGTCTTCTGTCTGCCGATCCTGGCCCGGCACTGCGGCGCCGACCCCGCCACCGCGATCTGGCTCGGCGCGCTCAACCCGCTGGTCCTCCTCCACCTCGTCGGCGGCGCCCACAACGACGCGATCATGCTGGGCCTGCTGGGCGCCGGTCTCGTGGCCGCCCTGGGCAGATGGCCCGTACTCGCCGTCGTCCTGGTCACGCTGGCCGCCTTGGTCAAAGCTCCCGCGGCGATGGGGCTGCTCGCCGTCGCGCTCCTGTGGGCGAGACAGCTCGGCAGCGGTGCACCACCAGCGCGGACATCCCGGGTTCGTCTGACCTCGGTTCGTCTGACCTCGGTTCGGCTGCCCTCGGTTCGCCTGCCCTCGATTCGCCTGCCCTCGGTCTTGACGCCACCGGTCCGTACGTCACCCGCTCGTCGGCCGGTCCGTGCGCCACGATTCACCGCCGCGCTCGCCGTGCTCGGGATCAGCGCCGCCACCACCGCCGCGACGACCGCCGTCACCGGCACCGGCTACGGCTGGATCGGCGCGCTCGACACCCCGGTCTCCCCGCAGAACTGGTCGATCACCTCCTCGCTCGGCCGGATGACCGGCGCCCTGCTGGACAGCGCGGGCAGCGGACTCGCCCAATTCGCCACTCCCGCCTGGCACTTGGCCGGCCTCGCCGCCACCGCTCTCGCGATACTGCTCGCCTGGCGCCGCCACCACCTGCGCCGACCGGTCTACGCCCTCGGTCTGAGCCTGACCGCCGTGGCCGTGCTCGGACCGGCGATCCGGCCCTGGTACGTGCTGTGGGGACTGTTCCTGATAGCCGCCGCCGGCCCCGGCCGGTCCGTACGCCGCGCGGTCGCCGCCGCGAGCGCGGTACTCGCCCTCGCCGTACTGCCCAACGGGTTCGCACCGCAGGGCCCGCAGGTGGCGCTCGCGACCTTCGGCGGCGTGCTCGCCGTGCTGGCGCTGTGGTGCGCCCACCGCGTCGCGCAGCGCACCGCCTCCCGTAGCGACGCCCTGGGGAGCACGGCATGACACTCGTCCAGCAGAGAACCAGCGGCATCAAGTGGCCCACGAGCACCCGCGGCCGGGTGCTGCTGGTGGCCGGTCTGGCCGCGGCCGTGGCACTGTTCCTCGCCACCGTGCCGCTGCACCGGGACTGGTTCGACCTCGGCGTCTACTACGGCACGGTCGAGCACTGGCGAGACAGCGGCCGCATCTACGACTACCTGGTGCCGGGGACGCACTACGGCTTCACCTATCCCCCGTTCGCCGCCGTGTGCATGCTGCCGATGACCCTGGTCGCCTGGCCCGGAGCGGTCGCGCTCAGCGTGCTCGGCAACATCGCGGCCGGGCTCGTCGTCCTGTACTGGTGCGCCGGCGCGCTCGTACGCCGCCAGGGCTGGAGCCGCTGGTACACCTTCGCCGTCGCCTTCTGCCTGTTCGCGCTGCTCGAACCGGTCCGGGACACCTTCAGCTTCGGCCAGGTGAATCTGCTGCTGCTGGCGCTCGTGCTCACCGACGCCTGGCTGCTGTCGACGGGCCGCGCCCGGTACGCGGGCCTCGGCATCGGACTCGCCGCCGCGATCAAACTCACCCCCGCCGTCTTCATCGGCTACCTCCTCATCACCCGCCGCTGGCGCGCGGCCGCCACCGCGACCGGCGTCGCCGCCGCCGCCACGCTCCTCGCCCTGTGGGTCGCGCCCGATGCCTCCCGCCTCTACTGGACCGAGGCGATGTGGAACACCGACCGCGTCGGCTCGCTCGCGTACGTCTCCAACCAGTCCTGGCAGGGCGTCCTCGCCCGGCTCTCCGCACCCGACGATCCCAACCGAGCGGTGTGGGCGATCGGTGTCGTGGTGATCCTCGCGGTCTGGGCCCGCCGCTCCACGCGCGCGGTCGCCGCCGGAAACGAACTCGCCGGCTTCGCCCTGACCGGCCTCACCGCCTGCCTGATCAGCCCGGTGACCTGGGTGCACCACCTGGTGTGGATCTTCCCGGCGCTCGCCGTACTGATCACCGCCGCCCTCGACCACGACCGCGACGACCCGCGGCGACGCCGGCTGCTGCGCCGGGCCGCCGTGATCTACGTGGTGCTGTGCAGCAGCGTCGTCTGGCTGTGGAGCTGGGACGCCACCGGCATCGACGGGTTCATCGGCAGCAACACGTACGTCTGGATATCGCTGGGCCTGCTGCTGACGTTGCCGGTGCGGGGAGTGACGGCCGAGGTACCCACCGCCCACCCGTCTCTCCAACCGGCAGGGTCTGCCACCATGGGCAGATGCGCGCACGATACGGGATCCCCCTGAAAATCACGGCAGGAATCGCGGCGGTCGGCGCTGCCGGCATCGCCTACGCGGCGGGCTTCGAGGCCCGGTCCTTCCGTCTCCGACGCATCACGGTCCCCGTGCTGCCGAAGGGCATGCGACCCCTGCGCGTCCTTCAGGTCTCCGACATCCACATGGTGAGCGGCCAGCACAAGAAGCGCGCCTGGCTCCAGTCGCTGGCGGGCCTCCGTCCGGACTTCGTCGTCAACACGGGCGACAACCTCTCGGACCCCCAGGGCGTCCCCGAGGTCCTGGACGCGCTCGGCCCGCTGATGGAGTTCCCGGGCGTCTACGTCTTCGGCTCCAACGACTACTACGGCCCCACGCTCCGCAACCCGGTCCGCTACCTCTTCGAGAAGGCCCAGGGCCGGCACGGCCTCAACGGCAACCCGCCGGCGGTCGGTGTGGTGCACAACCCGTGGGAGGACCTGCGCGACGCGTTCGACACGGCGGGTTGGGTGGGGCTGAGCAACAGCCGCGGCCGCCTGAAGCTGGAGGGCTTCGAGCTGGCCTTCACGGGCCTGGACGACCCGCACATCAAGCGCGACCGCTACGCGAAGGTCGCGGGCGGCCCGGAGAAGGACGCGGACCTCTCCCTGGCGATCGTGCACGCGCCGTACCTGCGCACCCTGGACGCGTTCACGGCGGACGGCTATCCCCTGATCCTGGCGGGCCACACGCACGGCGGCCAGGTGTGCATCCCCTTCTACGGCGCCCTGGTCACGAACTGCGACCTGGACACGGACCGCGTGAAGGGCCTGTCCACCCACGAGTCGTCGGGCAACACCTCTTTCCTCCACGTCTCGGCGGGCTGCGGCGCGAGCCGCTACACCCCGGTGCGCTTCGCCTGCCCCCCGGAGGCGACGCTGCTGACGCTGGTGGAGAGGGAGGACTAGCCCTGCACGACCCGCCCGCGCCCCGGCCCCCGGGCCCGTGTGCCCCACCCGGTCCCCTGGTCGGAGGCCGGGAAAACCGGATTTCGTCTGGGAGCGCGGGTGGGCTAAAGTAATCGATGTCGCCGCGACGCCGGTGACATCGGGGTGTAGCGCAGCTTGGCAGCGCGCTTCGTTCGGGACGAAGAGGTCGTGGGTTCAAATCCCGCCACCCCGACAGCCAAAACACCAGGTCAGGGGCCTGATCCGCATCGCGGGTCGGGCCCCTGAGTGGTTCCTGGAGATGGCTTGGGAGAAATCTGGGAGAAGATCTTGGTCCGGGTCTCCCAGCGAGCAGCAGCCGCACCCACCTGACCACCACATCCCCACACCCCTCTCATGTGCGCGTTCGTGAACTGGGCGCCATGCGCTCGGGAGTCGTGCTTCTGATTCGTCTCGGCAATCCGGCTGAACACCAGACGACCTCCCTGGACAACCGCCCGCCGCCTCGCGACGGTCTTGACCGGGCGCATCCAACGCCTCAGTTCCAGTCCGGCATCGGCGTATATTGCGCGGATACGCGCCTCCATGCGCCCTCGCATGCACCCTCCTTGCACCCCGCGCTCCCCTCCTACGGTCATGGAACAGCGAGGGCCGGAATGAAGTCCGACCCCGACGGGAGCAAGGTGCGGCAGATAGCCGCACCGACCTGACGTCGGCCGGATCTGCCCGCCTTGGGGGATGGGGCGGTATGAGTGCCCGACGCAGGATCCATGACAGCTTCGAACAGGCAGTCCAGGCCGCTGTGTCCGCGTTTGGAGCGGAGGCCACGCCGAAGCTGAGAGGCAGCGGGTGGCAGGAGGACCAACTCCGGGGACCGCTGGAGAACATGATCCGATCTGTATGCCGTGGCCTCGGTCTGGACGTCACCCTCATCGGCGAGGTACCGCTCGTCGACATGGGAGCCCGCCCTGACTATGCGGTTGAGGTCGGCGGCACTCTCGTCGGTTACATCGAGCTCAAGAAGCCGGGCACCCAGGCCGACCCGTCCGTCTACACAGGCCGCAACGCCGGGCAGTGGGCGAAACTACGGCTGCTCAACAACGTACTGCTCTGTGACGGCAACGAGTTTTCTGTCCACCAGCAGGGCCAACAGGTTGGAGAAGTGGCCTACCTGCGCGGCTCGGTCCTCACCTCCGGCGCCCGGCTTGCTCCCGCCGACGGGGCGCTTGCGCGGGTGTTGTACGACTTCCTGACCTGGGAGCCGCAGACGCCCCGCACCACGAGCCAGCTCATCCGAGCAGTCGCAGGACTGTGCCAACTGCTGTCGGAAGAGGTCGGTGAGGCGATCGCGCAGGAAAAGAGCCGACGCCGTCTGCCAGCCTTTACAAAGCTGGCCAAGGACTGGCGCCACTTGCTGTTCCCGGAGGCGACCGACGCCGAATTCATCGAACAGTACGGTCAAGCCGTCGTGTTCGCGCTTCTGCTCGCTCGGGTGGAGGAGATCACTTTCGAGGGCGAGACCATGCACAGTATCGCCGCGAAGCTGGGCAAGAAGCACTCACTTATGGGCCAGGCGCTGGATGTCCTCGCCGGAGACTCGGTCGCGGGACTCTCCACCACGCTCAACACACTGCTCCGTGTCATCGGGGCGGTCAGATGGGACGTGCTGGACGACGGAACAGGCGATGCCTACTTCCTGCTCTACGAACACTTCCTTCAGATTTACGACCCTGAGCTGCGGATACGTACAGGCTCGTACTACACACCACATGGCGTCGTCTCGGCCATGGCCCGGCTGGTCGAGGACGTCCTGAGGCGGGAGGGCTTCCATATTCCTTCCGGCTTCGCCTCCCCTGATGTGGTCCTTGTCGATCCGGCCATGGGCACCGGCACCTTCCTGCTGTCGGCACTGGAGCTCGCTGCCGAGACCATCGCTGAAGAAGAGGGACCAGGCGCGGTGGGCCCCCGCCTGCGAGAGATGGTGGGGCGTCGACTGGTCGGTTTCGAGATGCAGGTCGGCCCGTTCGCCGTCGCAGAACTGCGCATGCACGCCATGCTCAAGAAGTACGGGTCCGCGGCCCCCGCACAGGGACTCAGGCTGTTGGTGGCCGATGCCCTGGACAGCCCGACAGCTGAGTTCAACTGGATCCCCCACACCTACCGAGCACTCGCAGAATCCCGCCGCCAGGCCAACCAGGTAAAGAGAGACGAGCGTGTCATGGTCGTCATGGGCAACCCGCCCCACGACGCCGTGAAACGAGGTGCGGGCAAGTGGGTGGAGCGAGGGGAACCCGAGGCGGACATCCCTGCCCCGCTGGGGGCCTTCCGGCAACCCGGTAACGGCAGGTACGAGTCGAAGATCGCCAACCTCTACGTCTACTTCTGGCGTTGGGCCACCTGGAAGGTCTTCGACGCACACGACGACGTACCTTTCGGCGTGGTCGCGCTGATCACGCCGAAGGCATGGCTCAAAGGGCGGGCGTTCGCCGGAATGCGGCGCTATCTGCGTGAAACCGCCGACGAGGGCTGGATCATCGACCTGTCGCCGGAGGGCCACCGAGCTGATGTCGCGACCCGCATCTTCCCCGAGGTCGCGCAGGAGTTGTGCATTGCGATCTTCGTACGATGGCGGAACAGCCCCAGGCCGCGGACAGAGCAGCAGATCGCAAAGGTAAGGCATCTCAAGGTCGCCGGGCGCCGCGACGAGAAGATCGAACGTCTGGCGGCCCTCAGGCTCGACGACTCCGAATGGCGCGAGTGCGCCACGGGCAAGACGGATGCTTTCCTGCCGCCCGGCAGCGACCTGTGGGAGTCCTGCCCGCAGCTGAGAGATCTGATGCCGTGGTCGTCGCGTGGCGTCACTCCGGGGCGCATGTGGGTCTATGCACCGGACGAGGACACGCTCCATGAACGGTGGCGGCGCTTTGTCGCTGCGGACACCGAGCGGCGCGCCAAGATGCTCGGAGACTCGGGAGAGCGAACGCCCGATGACAGTGTCCCGCCCCTGCCAGGGGTCGAATCGCATGGACGGACAACACTCGCCACCGAGCACAGGACAAACACTCAAACGGTGCGCATAGGATTCCGGTCGTTCGACCGGCAGTATGTCCTGCCGGACAGCCGATTGATGGAACGCGGCAGAGCAGACCTCTGGCGAGTCCGGAGCGACCGACAGGTCTACACCATCGAGCAGAATGCCCACCCGCTGGTCAACGGGCCGGCGCTGGTCTTCAGTGCCCTCATTCCCGACATGCACTACTTCAACAACCGCAGCGGTTGCGCCCGTCCTCTCTACCGCAACGCCGCTGGCACGCTGCCCAACGTCACGCCCGGTCTACTCCCCCTGCTCGCCAGGCGGTTCGGAGTACCGGTCGTCGCTGAAGACCTCCTGGCCTACATTGCCGCACTCGCGTCCCATCCGGAGTACACGGCCCGATTCCAGGAAGACCTCGAAGTCCCTGGCCCGCGCATACCCCTCACCGCTGACCTCTGTCTGTGGGAGCAGGCTGTTGCCGTCGGCCAGCGGGTCCTGTGGCTGCACACCTACGGCGAACGGTATGCCGACGAGGCAGCCGGGAGGCCGTACGGCAGGGTATTGCTGCCACGCGACCGCCCCCGATGCGTCGCGGAGATTCCGGACGATACGGAAGCCATGCCGGAGAAGTTGGCGTACGACCCCGTGACACAGGACCTGTGGGTCGGCAGTGGACGGATCAGTCCGGTGCTTATCGCGGTCCGGGAGTACGAAGTGTCCGGGATGAACGTTCTCGACAAGTGGTTTGGCTACCGCCGAAGGAACCCCGCCGGCAAGCGACGCCTCGAACTGGACCATGAGTTCGCTCGGCGCTGGCTTCCCTCATGGACCACGGAACTGCTGGAGCTGCTGAACGTCCTCGGCCTGCTCGTGCAGGGGGAGCCGGCACAGGCCGACCTCTTCAATGAGGTGTGCGCGGGCCAACTGATCACGGTGGCAGATCTGACCACGGCGGGCGTCCTCCCCGTGCCCACAGAGGCGACCAAGGCGCTGAAGGCGACATCGGACGCAGGCGACGCACTATTCGACCTGTGAGCGAAACAGCAGCTGGTTTCTACTGTCGGGCCCGTCGCTCCGGCAGAACCAGCCTGCGTAAGGAGCCTCAGGAAGCGGGACAACTCACTGCGCCGCCCCCTCTGGCTCATCAGCCGCAGACGGGTGGACGTACCTTCCCTCGTTGAACGGAGTGAACCACGCCTGGAACGCCATCGGCGCGACACCAAGAGCCGCTCCGACGGCGCTCTCGTCGATGCCGTCCATGGAGTCGTCATAGAGCCACTCGTGGTCCATGTCCTCGTAGACGTTGTCAGCGAACGAGTCGAGCGCGGCCGAGACACCGTCGTCGAGCAGCCCGAAAGTCTCCAAGCTCACGTTCGTCTCGTTCAACAACAGCATCGCAACGGCGTACGCCGAGAAGCGCGACCTCGCCGGGCAGGCCGCACGCGTCGTACTTGACCACCGAGAGTGCTTCGACGACGACTTCATCGTCGACGCTTCCCGCATAGAGCAGACGCCTTCTGAGGTCAGCCGGGTGGAGATGCCCTCGGCCGCTCACTGCAGCGACGGATGGCCGTCCCAATCCATCGGCCGACAAGGCGCATGATCCCACCACGGAGGCGTTGTCCCTGCCCGCCCATGGGCCTCGCTGCTCTTCGAATGACCAGGCCTTGAGCAAGGCAGGTGTTGCCGTGCCAGATGCGTGAGACAAGCTAGGCGCTGGCAAAAGAATCGACACCACCTAGCGGCGGCCCTAGGCTCCGGCCTGTGACCGAGGACAGCCAGTGCCTAGCAAACTTCCGTGTCAACCTCGTGCCGGCAGTGCTGGCTCTGGCCAACCCCCCGTGGCAGCAAGCGGTGTGGCTCGACCCGTCAACTTTCGAGAACTTGGACCACATCTTTCACGTGCTCTTCGATGACTTCTGTGACGCCGACCAACCGGAGCGGTACCTCGGTATCAGTCTGCGGACCGACGAAGAAGTCACACTTATGCGTCAGTTGGGCACCGCGCTCAACGCCGCAGACGCCGAGGCCCCGAACGACACCGATCAGGAGTACCTGCAAGCGACGACCTGGCCGGAGGTTGTGGCGGTGGCCGGCCGTCTCGCGCAAGTTATGGTTTCGAACGACCTGAGTGAACTCGTTGCACTGCATAGCACTGAGTCCGGGGAAGACAGGCACCGCAACAGAAGCTGACGGGCAACCCCTCACAGGCTCAGCACCAGAACGCCAGATGAACAGCGGTCAGTCCTGGTCAGGGAGCAAGTGCCGCGATTACGCTCAGGATTGCCATACGCCCTGCTCAGGAGCCATGGGACCGCAAGTTGATCCGTGACTCCCAAGCTCCGGTTTCAGGCGAACGGCGACATGCCACGGCTCTCCAAGTGGGCGAGTGTGGCCTCAAGGCATGCGTCGGCGGATGCCAAGTCACGCCTGAAGAACTCCCCCAAGACACCGCCAGAGACGATCACCATCCATCGCTGTCCGCGTGTGCGCTCACCGTCAGCCTTGAAAACCATCGAGCACCCTCGCTCGGCTAGCCATTCCATCAGTTCTAGAACGTCCATATCTGTCCCCTCCGAGGAAGATCATGCACGCAGACCGGTGGGCAGCGTCGGCCCGTTCCATGCTGTACGAGGGCAACTAATGGCCCGATTGACCGTAGGTGCCGGATCTCGCTGAAGCTACGGATCGGAAGCTGTCTGTGCCACAACCGCGCCAGATTGGGCGGGTACTCACAGGGGACTGCGGCTGCTGACGGAGGTCACAGCTAGCGGACGCCGAAGTCGGCATCCCGCAGGTCAGATCCCAACTCGCCCCATCTCGCTCCTAAAGCGGTGATTGCTCGACCCACCGTTGCAGGCGGGCGCAAGCCACCAGTGCGCTGCCGTCTTCGGTGAAGTAGATCAGGAAGGTCCATTTCTGATCGACAGAATCGATCAGCCCTCCGCGCACCGGCCGGCCATGCTCGCGGAGGAGCTGCACCATTCGTTCCAGCCCAAGAGGTTCGACTCCGCGTAGCCGCATGCGCCGAAGTCGGAGTGCAAAGACCCCGGCATGCTGCTCTGCGGGATGCGTCGTATCCCACACCTGGTAGGTGGCGCCGCTGCGGAGGGCGGCCAGAGCAGCCACGGACGCCTCGTCCTCACCGGCCAACAGCTTTTCCAGCAAATGCCGTTCCATGGTCAACCCCCGTCGAGATCCTGCGGTACAGCAGCCAGGTACCGCAACCCCAGCAACTGCCCCCGCCCGCTAATGACCCTCTGCGGCCCAGTAGCGGGCGGAATGGCCGTCACTGACCGATCCGGCTAGAGCTACGGATCAGAAGGTGAGACGGGCAAAGCTCAACACGGTGAGTGTCTGACTGCGTTACAACGCAGGCGGACAGCTGGGGACATCCATGGCCACCTACGGACCATCACAGCAGCTCAGAGCCACACCAACCCAAGGCAGAGCCCCCACCCAAGTTGCTTCGGGACGAAGATGTCGTGGGTTCAAATCCCGCCACCCCGACAGGGAAACACCAGGTCAGGCGCTAATGCGGGGACGGTGTGTGGATGTCCAGGTCGGCGACCAGGCTCCCGCCACCCGCGTCGAGGATTCCGCACAGGCGGTTGACCGGCGTGTACAGGGGTCGGGCGTCGGATTCGATGCCGTCTTCGTCCTCGAAGTCGAAGAGCCGGTCGAACGGCACGGTGACGAACGGCCACACGGCCGGATCCGCGTCGGCCGAGTCGGGGTGGAACTGCCACTGGGTGCCGCACGTGCGGTTGTGGACCTCGCCGACGTACCAGGACGCCGTCTGGAGGAAGTCGCCGCCGCGTTCAGCCCATGCCTGGTCACTGCTGGTGTAGCGGGAGCGGACCAGCGCCTCCGCGCGCTCGAGCGAGGCGGGGCTGAAGTCCCAGTCCCCGTCGTGCTGCTGGGCCCATGCGGGGAACTCCTGCTGCTGGATCCGAAGCCAGGCGTCCAGGACGGGGTTGCCGGCGCGAATGCGGTCCAGCTCGGCCAGTTCCTGGTACTCGTCGTCGGTCATCTCCATACCGGCCGACCCTACCCGGCGCCCCTGACAGGGCAGCGCCGGTTCGTGCGACACACCCTCAATTGGCTTGCGCGAACGGAGAGTTCTGGTACTAGGCTGCCTCGCTGACGGTGTCATGTCACGGGGGCTCACACCGCTCACACACATGTCCCCAAGCCCCCGCAGGTAAGGGACAAAGCGCGTGAAATCCATACGTTTACGCGTGAGGGCACGCCTGGCATCCGCTGTCGCGGTCGCCGCAGCGGCAACTCTCACGTTCACCGGCCTTCCGGGCCTGACCTCCAGCGCAGATGCCGCACCGGCGAAGCCACCGAACCCGGGCATGCTCTGCCGCGACTACTTCGATCTCGCGGAAGACCTCGCCGCCATCGTCGAGATGCCCGACGGCGATGCGTCGCGAGCGAAATCCCAGTGGGACACCTACGACTACGAGAACCCGGGCAAGAAGTGGGACGGCCTTCAGGCGCCGTCCGAGGCGGACTACAAGCGCCTGGAACTGGAGGCCAAGGAGCCTCCGAAGTCCCGGCCGGTCGACCGGGTCTGGTGGAAGTGGATCCGGGCCAGCAAGAAGAACCCGAACGCATATGGGGACTTCACCTACTGGCGCGACATCATCCTGATCAAGAACGCCGGGAACGACCCGCGCGGCAAGGCGTTCGAGAAGAAGATCATCAAGGAGCACGGTCTCGTCGGTGACGACTGGATCTGCCAGAAGGAGTTCGACTACACCGACCCCGACACCGGCAAGACGTACCGGCGTCAGTCGGATGCGTGGAACAAGAGGACCGGACAGTCGCTGGAGATCAAGTCCAACGGGCACCCGGATCCGAAGCAGAAGCCGGGTGACATCGCCTGGTCGAAGCAGAAGGAATCCCCGGTCAAGTCGCTGAAGTACATCTTCGCCGAGCCGCAGGAGAAGGCCGCGAAGGACCACCTGAACGAGCTGAGGAAGAACGCTCCGGGCAAGGTGACCGAGTACAACTACCGCTCTCGTAAGGTCGAGTTGGCCCCGGGCGGCGGCGTACGAAACACCTCGACCACCATGCAGCCCCCGGGCTCCAAGGGTGTGACCGGCGGCGGTGCGCAGGACCTGATCCGTGAGTCGCGGCCGAACCCGAAGGACATGAAGGAGTTCCTGGACCGCAAGAACGCGGCCGACCCCAATCGGCTCCAGCCCAAGGGACCCGGTGGGGTGGACTTCACCACGCTGGACCTGCGCTACATCGGCAAGCCGGTCAAGGGCAAGGGCGTCGACTACAGCTTCTCCGCCAAGGAGGTCGCCGAGGACACCGCCGGCTGGGGAGGCAAGGAGAAGGCACAGCTCATCAACGACGCGTTCTTCACCTGGCTCGCCCTGACCCCGGAGAAGTTCTGGGTCAACCTCAACCCGGACCAGCCCGACAAGATCATGGACAGCGCGTTCGGGAAGACCGACGCCGGACGGGTCCTGCTGGAAGCCGACCTGGAGCTGAAGAGGGACTTCGCCGACGCGATGAACCCGAAGAAGCGCCCTGAGGCCGATCAGTACTGGAAGTCGCTGCCCCGCAACGCCCAGGGCATCCCCTGCTGGTTCCAGGTCCGCAACTGGATCGAGCCGGGCACCGCGGTGGTCCGGGAGGAGAACGGCGGGATCCACATCCTGGACACGCCGCTGAAGGTCAAGGCCCAGTACCTGAAGATCGACAATATGCCGGGCGACCCGTACCTGTGCGAGTTCAACGAGGCCGAGAAGAAGGCCACCGAGGACCGTATGAACCGGCTGATCATGCCCGAGGTCGAGCGTCGTGTGAACGACGACCCGCGCTACGCCGATCTGCGCCGCACCTACACGGCGCGTGTGGCGGCGGAGTTCATCCGGCAGCAGGATGCCAAGTCCCCCACCGACTACCGCAAGGTCATCAACAGCAACGACGTCTCCTCGTGGCCACTGCGCGGCGAGAACAAGGACTGGACGCGGGAGAGCGTGTACCAGGCCTATTTGAAGTCGCTGCGTGAGGGCGAGCAGGAGTGGGAGCACGACGCAGGCGGCGGCCCGTACACCATGAGCGTGGGCGGAGTCGACTTCTCCAAGCAGCCCAAGCAGAACATGACCAAGGTCCGCTTCGAGGCCGAGCACCGCTACCTTCCTCGCGAGACGAAGTCATCGGTGCGCACGCTGACGGACAATGCCAAGGACGGGGACGCGAACCTTCTGCTCCTGGGCGGTAACACCGTCTCCTCCGACCTCTCCGGCGGCGACGACACCCCGGGGCCGAAGCCGACTCCGACGCCGACCGAGCCGGGGGATCCGGGTAACCCCGGTGACCCGACGGACAAGCCCACCGACCCCGCCACGCCGCCGGCCACCGGCAACAGCGGCGGCACGGGCGGGAAGGACCCGCAAGGCGACCTCGCCGACACGGGCTCCAGCACGCCGGTCGGGCTGATCGCCGGAATCGCCGCGGCCCTCGCGGCCGCCGGTGGCGGCCTGGTGTGGTGGAAGCGCCGCCGCACCGCGGCCGGACAGGAGTAGCCGGCCACGGCACTCGCACGACGTCGGCCCCGCACCGTACGACTGGGTGCGGGGCCGAAGCGGTCCGGCCGCCAACTGGTGACGAACACGGGTCCCCAGCGCATCATCACTGCATGACCGAAGCCCTGCCCCGCACCATTCGGGCAGTCGACACCGACCGTCTCCTGCGCCTGGAGGAGGAAGCTTCCCGACTGGGCTTCAGCCAATGCTTGCCTCTCGACTGGCTACGCGAGCACGTGGCGGGCACCGCCAGGCACTACCTCTTCCCCGGGCTCGTGCACGACCTGACCCACCGACCCGACGTGTCCCCGCAGTGGCGGTGTGAACTGCTGCTGAGGGTACGGACCGGGGAGCAGGTCCTGAGCCTGCTGGACGTGCTGCCGGCCGCCTTTCAGCGACTCCCCGAGACCCTCGATCCATCGACGAAGACGGCTGTCGTCCAACGCATGCGACAGGCCATCAGCGTGCGCGAATGGATCGAGCGAGCCTTCTGAGCGAGACAGCACAAGCCCGCGACGGGCGACCCCTCCACGACCGTCGCACCCTCGCCGGCGAGTTCCTCTGGGCAGAAGGCGACTACGAACCACACACTCGGACGCTGCGCGGCGCCTACCCACTCACGTGGGAGCCCTACTCGCAACAGGAGGGTGTCCGAGGAGAGTTCCGGTACCTGGCCGTCCCGGTCGAACCGGTTTCACCGAGCCCGAAGCAGAACACCGCTCAGGGTCAACAGGAGCGTCTGCCATGAGACGCGTGCAGGCAGGCTGTCCGGCCCGAGCGCAGACCGTGTCGTCCACCTCGCCTCACCCACGTGGCCCGTCGATCTCGCAGCGCGCCTTCAAACTGCGCAGCTCCGTCTCCATGTAGCGGCGCGTCAGCGATGCCGTGAACAGGCCGACCGGTCCGGCCAGAGGGCCTCGCTGGTCGAGGGCGAGCGTCACCTCGACGGGAGCGCCGTCAGCGGCAGGGACGCTCAAGGCGTGGCCGGCCTTGGTGGTGACGCCGGGGGCGTGGGCCACCCAGGTGAACGACGTGTTCCGGTGCAGCTGGGTGACCTCCCAGACCGCGACCCGCAGCTGGGGCTGTTTGATGCGGACCTTGCTGCCGACCG
This sequence comes from Streptomyces sp. NPDC058685, assembly GCF_042714725.1. Classification (NCBI taxonomy): domain Bacteria; kingdom Bacillati; phylum Actinomycetota; class Actinomycetes; order Kitasatosporales; family Streptomycetaceae; genus Streptomyces; species Streptomyces sp. NPDC058685. The sequence continues at coordinate 220,655 of NZ_JBHXSL010000004.1, read as the reverse complement.
CGAACTCGCCCTGGTCCAGGCGGTGCAGCGTGGTCACTGTCGGCGTCCACTCCGGCCAGCGTTCGACGTCCGTCAGCACCGACCAGATCCGGTCGGGGGCGGCGTTGATCGGTAGTGACGTCGAGTACTTCACGGCCGAGCCATACCCAGGACGGACCGCGGGCACGCCGACACGCCGATGCGTGTCAGGTGTACGCCAACGGTTCCGCCGCCTCAGGTGTACGCCGACGGTTCCGCCGCCTCAGGCGCTCGCCGGCGGCTCCGGCGCGTAGGCCTCCGTCGTGGCACTGACAGCCGCGGCCACCTCGTCGGCGGGTGCTCCCGACTCTCGATACGCCACGCCCCAGGCCTCGCTGCTGCGGGTCATGAACGCACGGGCCTCGTCCGAGGCCTGCCAGGCCGACAGGTCGTCGATCGTGTTGCCCTCCAGATGGAGGCCGAGACCCAGCAGCCCCAGGTCCCAGCCGACGCCGACCGCTCCCGGGCCGAAGCGGTCCCACATCTCCGGCGGCACGACGGCCACATGCTCCAGCTCGAACACGGTCCGCTCGTCGGCCTCGGGCGTCAGCCGCACCTGCACCTCGCTGAAGCCGGGGTTCTCGCCGAACAGCCAGCTCACCTTGAGCAGTTCCGGCGGCTCGCAGCGCAGGACCTCGCCGCCGGCGTTGCCCTCCAGCTGGTAATGGCCGCCCAGCCGGAGGTCGCCGCTGACCGGCAGGAACCAGCGGCTGATCCGCTCCGGGTCGGTGCAGGCGTCCCACACGTCCTCGACGGCGGCGTCGTACGTGCGCCGCAGCACGACCGTGCGCGCCTCCCCCGACGGCACGGCCCTGGAGCCGACCTCACGGTGGATGTCGTTGATCCGGTCGACGATATCGCTCATCACTGCTCCTGACTGGGGGTGTGGTGCGCGTCGGTCATTCGGTGCTTCTCTGTCCGGCGGGCGGGTGGGCCGCTTCTCGCGCGGTTCCACCTACGCGACGCTCGCGCCTGCCGCGCGCCAGCTCGGTGCCGAGCGCGTCCAGTCGCTGTTCCCAGAAGCCTCGGAACCGGTCCAGCCACGCGTCCACCTCGCGCAGCGGGCCGGCGTCGACGGCGTAGAGCCGGCGGGCGCCCTCGGCCCGTACGGACGCGAAGCCCGCTTCCCTCAGCACCCGCAGATGCTGCGAGACGGCGGGCTGCGAGATCCCGAACTCCTTCTGGATCACCGCGCCGACCCTTCCCGACGGCTGCTCCCCCTCGGCGAGGAGCTCCAGGATCCGTCGCCGTACCGGGTCCCCCAGAACATCGAATGCGTGCACGTCATCCACTCTGCAGCCATCGCTTATATAAGTCAAAGCTTATGCGAAGTTTGGGGAACCGACACCCCTGGTCGCTCGTTGCCCTCGTGGGCAAAGGAATCGTCAAGAGAGGCGCGGCCCGCGCCGGATTGCGCAGGGGATTTCCATGGGTGTCAGCCTGTCCAAGGGCGGCAATGTCTCGCTCAGCAAGGAGGCCCCGGGCCTGTCTGCGGTAGTCGTGGGCCTCGGCTGGGACGTACGCAGCACGACCGGCACGGACTTCGACCTGGACGCCAGCGCGCTGCTGGTGGACGCCAACGGCAAGGTGCTCACCGACTCGCACTTCGTCTTCTTCAACAACCTGAAGAGCCCGGACGGCTCCGTGGAGCACACCGGTGACAACCTCACCGGTGAGGGCGAGGGCGACGACGAGCAGATCAAGGTGAACCTGGCGGGCGTGCCCGCCGAGGTCGACAAGATCGTGTTCCCGGTCTCGATCCACGAGGGCGAGAGCCGCCAGCAGTCCTTCGGCCAGGTGCGTAACGCGTTCATCCGCGTCATCAACCAGGCCGGCGGCGCCGAGCTCGCGCGCTACGACCTGAGCGAGGACGCCTCGACGGAGACCGCGATGGTCTTCGGCGAGCTGTACCGCAACGCCGCGGAGTGGAAGTTCCGCGCGGTCGGCCAGGGCTACGCCTCCGGCCTGCGCGGCATCGCGCAGGACTTCGGCGTCAACATCTGAGCCTGAGCCGAACAGCGCCGCGGGTATCCGCGGCTACCGCACGAGCCGAGGGCCCGATCCCCACGTGGGGGTCGGGCCCTCGTCGTACCTCCCGGGACTTCCGTCGTCCGACCGAGAGCCTCGCCGTACGCCGAGGGCCCTCCGCGTACGTCACCGGCCCCGGCGTACGTCGGCGGCGAGCCCTCTGCGTACGTCACCGGCTCCGGCGTAGGTCACTGGCTCCGGTGTACGTCCCGCCGCTCTCGCTGTTCGCCCCGGCACTCGCGGCGTACGTCAGAGCGCTCCGGGGCTCTCCACGGCATACGCTCCCGCGCGTGCGGCCGCCTCCGCCGCTGCCGCGGCCCGGTCCGCCGTCGCTTCGTCGAGCGGGTCGCCGCTGGCGAGCAGGCGGTAATAGAGCGGGGCGGACACGGCGCGGATCACTTCCCGCGCGTCGGTGCCCGCCGGGAGTTCACCACGCGCCACCGCCGCGTCGACGCACGGCGCCCACTCCTCGATACGGGTCGCGTAGAAGCGGTTCAGGGCCTGCGATGTGCGCTCGTCGCAGGTGGCGGCGGCGATCACCGCCTTGAACAGGGCACCCTGACGGGGATCGGTGAGCGTTTCGACGACGAGGCGGGCGTTGGCGCGGAGGTCGCCGGAGAGACGCCCCGTGTCCGCACGGGCCACGGACTGCTCGGCCATGTCCTCCAGCAGATCGGCGACCAGCCCGGTGACCGTGGACCAGCGGCGGTAGACGGTCGTCTTGCCGACGTTCGCCCGCCGGGCCACATCGGCGAGGTCGAGGCCGTGGAACCCGTGCTCGACGAGGGCGTCGCCGGCGGCCTCCAGAACTGCGGCCCGGACGCGGGCGGTGCGGCCACCCGGACGAACGGTCCCCGGGGTCCCGGCCACCTCCGCGAAGAGGGTGCCGGCACCATCCGACGGCGCGCTCTCGGTCGTCGTGTCAGCCGCTTTCGCAGCAGGCTTCGTGGTCGTCTTGTCGTTCGTCATCCCGGCCCTCCTTCGTCCGACGGGCCGCCTCGATGAGCTGCGGCAATCGATCGCGGCCAAGAGCCGCCCCATCCCTCACTCCATCCTAACGGCACCATAGGACCGTTAGTTCGATGCGATCGTTTGGCTACGCTTACTGGCCTGAGGAAGGGGACTTCATGTCGACGGGGATACCGACCGACCGCGAACCGGTGGCACCGCCCCCGGGTGTGGAGCTGCTGTGGTCCGGCCGGGTCACCGACCACGCCGAGGACGCGCTCGCCCATCGCCACCTTCTCGACGCCGAGGAATCCGCGCGGCTCGACGGCTTCTTCCGGACGGCGGACCGGAACGCCTACGCCGTCGCCCATGTGGCCCTGCGCCGGCTCCTCGGTGAGCGGCTCGGGCTCGCGCCGGAAGCGGTCACGATGGACCGCGAACCGTGCGCCCACTGCGGCGGCCCCCACGGACGGCCCGTCGTCCCCGGCGGCGAGGTGCACTTCTCGCTCTCGCACACCAGCGGCATGGTGCTGCTCGCCCTCGCGTCCGCGCCGGTCGGGGTCGACGTCGAGATCGTCCCGAACGACGGCACGATCACCGATGTCGCGACGCAACTGCACCCGCGGGAGCGTACGGAGCTGGCCGCTCTTCCCGCCGGTGAACGGGCCTTCGGCTTCACGCGCTGCTGGACCCGCAAGGAAGCCGTGCTGAAGGCGGCCGGAGTCGGCCTCACCGAGGACGTGTCGGTCACTTACGTGGGGGCCGGGCCCCGGCCCGCCGAGCTGACCGACTGGCTGCTCACGGACCTGCCGGTGGACGCCGGCTATGCGGCGGCGGTCGCGGTGCGCGCCGGCGGGCCGGACGCCCGACTGCCGTGAGCCACCGGCCTGGTGACGCATGGGAGCCGGTTCAGTAGCGCTCGACCAGGTGCTCCCGGCCCGGCGGGGGCTCGTACGCCTCCGGCCAGAAGTCGGTGACCGTCGTGATCCTGCCGTCGTCGTCACCCGTGAAGAACGTGACCGCGGACATCTCCTCCGGGCCCACCACGGCGTGCACCCAGGTCGCCACGTGGTTGCTCCCGGCGTCGGCGACCAGGCGGTGGACGCTGATGTGCCAGGTGTCCGGGTACTCGCGGTTGAACCGGACGTACGCGTCCCTGCCGCGTATCCGCTCACGGGTCTGCGGCAGCTCGTACACGACGTCGTCGCTGAGGGTGGTCGCGAACGTCGACCAGTCCCGGGCCTCCGCGGCCGACCAGTAGGTCTCGACTGTCCTGCGCAGTTCGGTCATACGGCGAGTGTGCACCGGGGCACTGACATCACCAGGGCACGGACGTTCGGCCCGACTCCCCGAACGGGTGGCCCTGGTGTCCACAAGCGCCGGGTTGTCCACAGGCTGCGGAGCACGCCGACGGTTTGTGGAGGGTCCGGCGCAGAATGGGGTCATGACTGAGATCACTGACTCGATGCCCGACTGGGAGAAGCGCTTCCGTGCGCCGCGCGTCTCCCTGCCCGACTGGGCCGAGGACGCACCCCACCACGCACTCTTCGTGTCGAACGCCACCGGGACGTACGAGCTGTACGCCTGGGACCGCTCGACCGGCGAGCAGCGGCAGGCGACCGACCGGCCGAACGGCACGACGGACGGAGTGCTGTCGCCCGACGGTGCGTCGCTCTGGTGGTTCTCGGACACCGACGGGGACGAGTTCGGCATATGGATGCGGCAGCCCTTCGCCGGCGGGGACGACGAGCCCGCGGCGCCGGGCCTCGCGCCCTCCTATCCGGCGGGGCTGGCGATCGGCCGCCACGGCGCTTCGGTGGTCGGCCGGTCGACCGACGAGGACGGCACGACGATCCATGTCGTCCGGGAGGGCGAGGAGCCGGTGGAGATCTACCGGCACCGGGAGTCGGCCGGGGTCGGGGACCTCTCCCACGACGGGACGCTCGTCGCGATCGAGCACACCGAGCACGGGGACGCGATGCATTCGGCGTTGCGCGTCGTACGCATCGACGGCAGTCCGGTCGCCGAGCTGGACGACACCGAGGGAGGCACGAAGGAGCTCGGTCTCGAAGTCCTCGGCTTCGCCCCGGTGGACGGGGACACCCGGCTGCTCGTGGGGCATCAGCGGCGAGGCCGCTGGGAGCCGATGGTCTGGGACGTGGCATCGGGCGAGGAGACCGATCTCGCGATCGACCTCCCGGGCGATGTGAACGCCGAGTGGTATCCGGACGGCTCCGGGCTGCTGGTCGCGCACAGCTTCGAGGCTCGGGGTGAGCTGTGGCGCTACGACCTCGCGACGCGTGAGCTGGTACGGATCGAGACGCCGGCGGGTTCGGTCTCCGGCGCGACGGCCCGCCCGGACGGCGAGGCGGAGTACCTGTGGTCGTCCGCCGCGCAGCCGCCGCAGGTGCGATCCACCGCCGGCGGAGTGGTGCTCGACCCTCCGGGCATGAAGGCGCCCGAGTCGGTGCCGGTGGAGGACGCGTGGGTGGAGGGACCCGGGGGCCGTGTCCACGCGCTGGTGCAGCGCCCCGTCGGCACCACGGGCCCGGTGCCGACCGTGTTCGAGATCCATGGTGGCCCGACCTGGCACGACAGCGACGCCTTCGCGGCCGGTCCCGCCGCATGGATCGACCACGGCTATGCGGTCGTGCGGGTCAACTACCGCGGGTCGACGGGATACGGGCGGGCGTGGACGGACGCGCTCAAGCACCGCGTCGGGCTGATCGAGCTGGAGGACATCGCCGCGGTCCGCGAATGGGCCGTGACCTCCGGGCTCGCCGACCCCGCGAAGCTGATCCTGGCGGGTGGCTCGTGGGGCGGATATCTCACCCTGCTCGGCCTCGGCATCCAGCCCGAGGCCTGGGCGGTCGGGCTGGCGGCCGTGCCGGTCGCGGACTATGTCACGGCCTACCACGACGAGATGGAGGCGCTGAAGGCGATGGACCGCACCCTCCTGGGCGGTACACCGGAGGAGGTGCCGGAGCGGTTCGAGGCGTCGTCCCCCCTGACGTACGTGGACGCGGTCCGGGCGCCGGTCTACATCTCGGCGGGCGTCAACGATCCGCGCTGCCCCATCCGTCAGGTGGAGAACTACGTGGACCGACTGGCGGCGCGCGGCGCGGTCCACGAGGTGTACCGGTACGACGCAGGACACGGATCGCTCGTGGTGGAGGAGCGGATCAAGCAGGTCGGCCTGGAGATCGCGTTCGCCGCCGCACACCTGGGAGACGCGACCACGCCTCTCGGAGAGGGGGTCGCGACGGAGTAAGCGCGACGGGTTCCGTACCGTGGAGGCGTGTACCGGTTCCTGCTGACTCCCCGCTGGTGGGGCATCAACGTCTTCGTCGTGCTGGCGATCCCCTTCTGCATCTTCATGGGGTCCTGGCAGCTCGGGAAGTTCGAGGACCGGGTCGACACCCATCAGGAGGCCGAACGCAGGCCCGCCCCCGGTGAACAGGTGGCAGCTCCGCTCGAGCAGTTGCTGCCCGTGGACCAGAAGACGTCGGGGCGGCCCGCCACCGCCACGGGGGTCTACGGCAGGCAGTTCCTGGTGCCGGACCGGGAGTTGGACGGCCGGAACGGCTCGTACGTGCTGACGCTGCTGAAGACCGACGGCGGCCGGACGCTGCCCGTGGTCCGGGGCTGGCTGGCCGGCGGCAAGCCGGCGCCCGCCGCCCCGGGCGGACAGGTCACGGTGACCGGTGCGCTCCAGGCGTCCGAGACGTCGGGGACGGATGGAGTGCACACGGCAGGCGGGCTGCCGAGCGGGCAGCTGGGGATGATCAGCGCGGCCTCACTGGTCAACCTCGTGCCGGACGATGTGTACGACGGCTGGGTCACCCTGACCACGGCGGACAGCGGCCTCGTGCCGGTGCCGGCGTCGGTGCCGGAGGGCAGCGGGCTGGACCTGAAGGCGTTCCAGAACCTGGGCTACACCGGGGAGTGGTTCGTGTTCGCGGCCTTCGTGCTGTTCATGTGGTTCCGGCTGCTGCGCCGCGAGGCGGAGGCGGCGAGGGACCGCGCACTGGGCCTGGAGCCCGAGCCGGTCTGAGCCGCACCGACCGGCACGCCCCACGCCGAGCCCGAGCCGGACCGGAGCGCCGAGGCGCGTCCCAACCGGTCCGAGCCGTACGGAGCACGAGCCGGCCCGAGCCGCACCGGTCCGACCCCACGCCGCGCGGTCGAGCCACGCCGAGCCCCAGCCCGGTCCGAAGGTGCCAAGCCGCGCCCAGCCCGGTCCGAGCGAGCGGTCCGAGCCGCACTGAGCCGCGCCACCCGACTGACCCGCCGAACCCCACCCCGCGCCACCAGACTGACCCGCCGAGCCGCAGCCCGTGCCGCGCACCCCGACAACCCGGTCGACACGCACCAAGCCCATCCCGAGCCGCGCCCCGGCAACCCGGTCGGCACGCGCCACGCCAGGACCGCGCCCCAGCTCGCCCGAGGCGTGCCCCGGCAACCCCGTCGGCACGGCGCGTCCGCCACCGCCGCGGACATGTCTGTGGGCCCGCTCCCCTGACCGGAACAGGCCCACAGAGTCCATAGACTGCCGCCGCGCCACGCGCCGCCCGTCGAGGCGCCGAGCGGCGGCCACAGCCACAAGCACAAGCACAGCCCTACGACGCGTTCAGCAGGCCCGTCCGGTAGATCGTGCCCGCGCACGCGTTCGGGACCGTCACGCCCGCGCCCGGGGCGCCCGCCTCCGGGACGTGGGTCACCTCGACGCTGCCGTCCGAGACACCGTCCTCCGCGAGGAGCTGCGTCTGGGCGTTCTCCGTGGACGCGCCCGTACCGGTGGTCGTCGCCCCGGAGCCGCCGTCCGTGGGCGTCGGCTCGGGTGAGCCGGGGGTGGGACAGGTCTCGCTCGGGACCCAGGCGAACTTCACCTCGTACGCGGCGGAGGGCGCGAGCAGCAGCTCGGGGGCCTCCTGCGAGGGGTCGGGCAGACCGCTCGCCGCGTCGCCCGCGGTGTGCGTCTGGACTGCGATCTTGTCGCGGTCTGCCGCACCCATGGCCTGGTAGCCGACGTTGCCCTGGCCCTTGATCATGCACTCGGTGGTGGAGACGTTCGCGACCCGGAAGGTGCCGTAGACCTTGCCCTCGGCGTCCGGGGCGCCCACGGTCGAGGTGCCGCCGAGCTGCGCGGGGTCGCAGACCGGGAGGTCGGAGGCGTTGACGCCCGGCGGAACCGCCGTGTCGCCCGTGCCGCCGTCCCCGGTGCCCGTGCCGGGCTGGGGCCCGACCGCGGGGCTGGAGCCCGGCGCGCTGGTCGGCGTGCCGTCCGGCCCGCCGGTGGGCTGGTCCGTGCCCCTCTCGCCCCCGGCATCACCCGTCTCGGCGCCGGTACCGCCCTGCGCCTGCTCGCCGTGCCCGGCGTTGACGGGGTTCGCGCTCTCATTGCTGCCCGAGCTCGCGACATGCACGAAGGTGGGGACCGCCGTGCCCATCAGCACTGCCGCGGCGGCCACACCGACGAGGGCCTGCCGCTTGCGCGCACGTCGGGCGGGGACCGCCTTGCGCAGATGGTCGAGGGCTCCCTCGGTGGGTTCGAGGTCCTGCACCGCGCCCTGCATCAGCCGGCGCAGGGCTTGTTCGTCGCCGCCCAGAGCCTCTCCGAGGCCGCCGAGCTCGTTTTCCGGCCCGTTGCTCACAATTCCGTTTCCAGTCCGGTCGTCAAACGGCCCGTCCGGCCCATGCCGCTCAAACCTGTTGCTGTGCCCGCTCATGCCGTCGCCTCCATGGCGACGCGCAGTGCGGCGATGCCGCGCGAGCCGTACGCCTTCACCGACCCGAGGGATATGCCCAGCGTCTCGGCGACCTGGGCTTCCGTCATGTCGGCGAAGTACCGCAACACGAGCACCTCGCGCTGGCGGCGCTGGAGTCCGCGCATCGCCTTGATCAGCGCGTCGCGCTCCAGCTGGTCGTACGCCCCTTCCTCGGCGCTCGCCATGTCCGGCATCGGCTTGGAGAGCAGTTTGAGTCCGAGGATGCGGCGGCGCAGCGCGGAGCGGGAGAGGTTGACGACCGTCTGCCGCAGATAGGCGAGGGTCTTCTCCGGCTCGCGCACACGGTTGCGCGCCGAGTGGACACGGATGAACGCCTCCTGCACGACGTCCTCGCAGGAGGCCGTGTCGTCCAGGAGCAGCGCGGCGAGACCCAGCAGCGACCGGTAGTGGGCGCGGTAGGTCTCGGTGAGGTGATCGACGGTCGTACCCGCAGCCATGGCCTCTTCAGCGCCCTCGCGCTGGGACGTGATGCGGCCGGCTCGTGGCGCAGGCATGGGGGCGATCACCGGCATGCCGCCGGACGGGCGGGGTCTGCGGAACGGGCGCACTGTTGCGCCGCGAACCGGGACCACCCCTGCGATGTCGAGTACCTCTGCCACGCCTGTTGGACACGCTTCCCCCCGTCAGGGTTGTACGCGTACGCCACCGCTTTTGACGGTGATCGGTTTGCCCTCATGCGTACTCGCTCTTCCCCAATGCCCCATATTGTCGCGGTACCGAACAGGGGCGACCGCAAAGACGCTTCCCGCCCTGCTGCCGGTTGCAGATGGCGGGAAGCGAATAGTCGAACATTCACACACCCCACGACAAGCGGTACAGACCATCGACTTGATCACAGGGCGTTCACAGATCCTACAAAGATCCGGAGCGGCCTCGCGCCGGATTACCCGGGGAGGCGGGGGAAGCGAGTTCGGCGGCCACGGCCTCGGCGATCTGCGCGGAGTTCAGCGCCGCTCCCTTGCGGAGGTTGTCGGCGCAGAGGAAGAGGTCCAGCGCACACGGGTCGTCCATCGCCCGGCGCACCCGGCCCACCCAGGTGGGGTCCGTCCCGACCACATCGGCCGGGGTGGGGAAGTCCGCCGCCTCGGGATCGTCGTAGAGCACGACCGCCGGTGAGGTGGCCAGGATGTCGTGCGCCCGCTCCACCGTCACCTCGCTCTCGAAGCGCGCGTGCACCGCGAGGGAGTGTGTGGTGACCACGGGCACGCGGACGAACGTCGCCGACACCCGCAGGGACGGCAGGCCGAGGATCTTGCGCGTCTCGGCCCGCAGCCCGAGCTCCTCGGACGACCAGCCGCCGTCCTCCACGGTCCCGGACCACGGCACGACGTTCAGCGCGAGGGGCGCAGCGAAGGGTCCGAGCTCGTCGCCGACGGCCCGGCGGACGTCGCCCGGTCCGGTGCCCAGCTCCGTACCGGCGACCAGCGACATTTGCGTACGCAGCGCGGCGACGGCGTCCCGGCCGGCGCCGCTGACGGCCTGGTAGGACGAGACGACCAGTTCGTCGAGCCCGAACTCGGCGTGCAGCGCGCCGATCGCCGGGATCATCGCCAGCGTGGTGTCGTGCGGGCTCGCCACGATGCCCCGCGGGCGCACCCGCAGGGCATGGGGGTTGATCTCGGGAACGACCAGCGGGACCTCGGCGTCCGCCCGGAAGGCGGCCGAACTGTCCACGACCACCGCGCCCTTGGCGGCGGCGATCGGCGCCCACTGTGCGGAGACGTCCGCGGGCACCAGGAAGAGCGCGACGTCGATGCCCTCCAGGGCCTCTTCGCTCAGCGCCACGACCTCGGTCTCCTCCCCGCGCACGGCCAGCTTGCGGCCGGCGGAGCGCGGGGAGGCGATCAGTCGTACGTCGCCCCAGACGTCCTCGTGCTGCGAGACGATCTGGAGCATCACCGCGCCGACGGCTCCGGTCGCTCCGACGACCGCGAGTGCCGGCTTGCGGATCATCGCCCGGTGCCCCCGTAGACGACCGCCTCGTCGGAGTCGGAGTCGAGGCCGAAGGCGGTGTGCACGGCGCGGACGGCTTCGTTCACGTCGTCGGCGCGCGTGACGACCGAGATGCGGATCTCGGAGGTCGAGATCAGCTCGATGTTCACGCCCGCGTCGGAGAGCGCCTCGAAGAAGGAGGCCGTGACACCGGGGTTGGTCTTCATCCCGGCGCCGACCAGCGAGATCTTGCCGATCTGGTCGTCGTAGCGCAGGGACTCGAAGCCGATCGCGCTCTTCGCCTTCTCCAGGGCGTCGATGGCCTTGGCACCATCGGTCTTGGGGAGGGTGAAGGAGATGTCGGTCAGGGCGGTGGTGGCCGCCGAGACGTTCTGCACGACCATGTCGATGTTGATCTCGGAGTTGGCGATCGTGCGGAAGATGGCCGCGGCCTCGCCCGGCTTGTCCGGCACTCCGACGACCGTGACCTTGGCCTCGGAGACGTCGTGGGCGACTCCGGAGATGATGGCGTGCTCCACCTGCTGGTCTCCCTGCGGCTCGTTGCTGACCCAGGTGCCGCGCAGTCCGGAGAAGGACGAGCGGACGTGGATCGGAATGTTGTATCGGCGTGCGTACTCGACGCAGCGGTGCAGCAGCACCTTGGAGCCCGAGGCGGCGAGCTCCAGCATGTCCTCGAAGGCGATCCAGTCGATCTTCCGGGCCTTCTTCACCACTCGCGGGTCGGCGGTGAAGACGCCGTCCACGTCGGTGTAGATCTCGCACACCTCGGCGTCCAGCGCCGCGGCGAGGGCCACGGCGGTGGTGTCCGAACCGCCACGGCCGAGGGTGGTGATGTCCTTCTTGTCCTGGGACACGCCCTGGAAGCCGGCGACGATGGCGATGTTGCCCTCGTCGAGCGCCGTACGGATCCGGCCCGGCGTCACATCGATGATGCGCGCTTTGTTGTGCACCGAGTCGGTAATGACGCCGGCCTGGCTGCCGGTGAACGACTGGGCCTCGTGGCCCAGGTTTTTGATCGCCATGGCCAGCAGGGCCATGGAGATCCGCTCTCCCGCGGTCAGCAGCATGTCGAATTCCCGTCCGGCAGGGATCGGGGATACCTGCTCGGCGAGATCGATCAGCTCGTCCGTCGTGTCGCCCATCGCGGATACCACGACGACCACCTGGTGGCCGTTCTTCTTGGCATCCACGATTCGCTTGGCGACGCGCTTGATGCCTTCGGCATCGGCAACGGAGGAACCTCCGTACTTCTGCACGACAAGGCCCACGTGCGCTCCTCGCTCGGTCTCTGCACCACAGCCATTACTGCGGTCGGCTCAGTTTAACGAGCGGCCGCACTCCGACCCGGGGCAATCACATCGTGAGATGTCCCGCTCACTGAGTGATCACCACGAGGGGGCTGCGGCCGCTCGGATCGACTCCTGCCCGACCGGACGCCGGGTACGCGGGATGTGGGGCGGCTCACACGGGCCGCCCCGCGCCCCCACGACCAGGTGCTCAGGGCTCAGGCGCTCGGACACCCGGGCGTGTCAGGTGCGCCGGGCGTGTCAGGTGCGCCCGCGCGTCAGGTGACGGTGCGCAGTCCCAGCGGGCCGGCGATCTCCTCGGCCATGACCTTGCCGGCCTCCTCGGCCAGCGCGTCGTCGGCGAGGTCCTCGTCCGTGTCCAGACCGTCCAGCTCGTCCAGCGGCTGGTCGAGACGGACGTGGGAGACCAGCGACTGGAGCGCGCGCAGGGTCGCCGACGCGGTCGGACCCCAGTTGGAGAAGTAGGAGAACTGCCACCACCACAGCGCCTCGCTGGTCCGCCCGGCGCGGTAGTGGGCGAGACCGTGGCGCAGATCGGTGACGACGTCCGCGAGGTTGTCGGAGATCCGGTACGCGACCGGGGCCTTGCGCGGCTCGTACGGGTCGAAGACCTCGGAGAAGACGTCCACCGGGTCGAGCAGCACGGCGAAACGCTCGCGCAGATCGTCCACGTCCAGGTCGGGTCCGGTGTCCGGCTCGTAGCGCTCGTCCGGGACGATGTCCTCGTGTGCGCCCAGCCGCCCGCCGGTCAGCAGGAGTTGGGAGACCTCCAGCAGCAGGAAGGGCACAGCGCTGTCGGGCTCGTCACCCTTGGCGACTTCCGTGGTGGCGACGATGAAGGACTCGATCGAGTCGGCGATCTGGACCGCGAAGGAGTCGGGGTCCTGGCTCGTTGCGTGCAGTGCGGCGTCAGACATCGAGAAGTCGTCTCCCCTCGAAGGCACGCCCCAGCGTGACCTCGTCGGCGTATTCCAAGTCTCCCCCCACGGGCAGACCACTGGCCAGCCGGGTGACCTTCAGGCCCATCGGCTTGATCATGCGCGCCAGATACGTGGCGGTGGCCTCGCCCTCCAGATTGGGGTCCGTGGCCAGGATCAGCTCGGTGATCGTGCCGTCCGCCAGGCGGGTCAGCAGCTCACGGATCCGCAGGTCGTCGGGGCCGACGCCCTCGATGGGGCTGATGGCCCCGCCGAGTACGTGGTAGCGGCCCCGGAACTCGCGGGTCCGCTCGATCGCGACGACGTCCTTCGGCTCCTCCACCACGCAGATGACCGACTGGTCACGGCGCGGGTCGCGGCAGATGTTGCACTGCTCCTGCTGTGCGACGTTGCCGCACACCGCACAGAAGCGGACCTTGTCCTTCACCTCGAGCAGTGCGTGCGCGAGGCGGCGGACGTCGGTCGGTTCCGCCTGAAGGATGTGGAAGGCGATCCGCTGCGCGCTCTTGGGACCGACGCCGGGCAGCCTGCCCAGTTCGTCGATGAGGTCCTGAACCACGCCTTCGTACAACGGACGCCTTCCTTCTTCTGTGGCTCTACGTACGGTAGTTGGTGTGCCCGGGCCTTAGAAGCCCAGTCCCGGCATGCCGCCGAGACCCTGTGTGAGCGGGCCGAGCTTCTGCTGCTGGAGCTGCTGCGCGTTCTCGTTGGCGGCCTGGACGGCGGCGACCACGAGGTCGGCCAGGGTCTCGGTGTCCTCGGGGTCGACGGCCTTGGGGTCGATCACCAGGCCCCGCAGATCGCCGGAGCCGGTGACGGTGGCCTTCACCAGCCCGCCGCCCGCCTGGCCCTCGACCTCGGTCTGCGCCAGCTCCTCCTGCGCCTGTGCGAGGTCCTGCTGCATCTTCTGGGCCTGCTGAAGGAGCTGCTGCATATTGGGCTGGCCACCACCGGGAATCACGGTCACTCCAGGCACTTCGACGACGGTTGTTCGGTAAGCCGAGCCTACGTGGTCACCGGGCGGCGCGCCGCACCCTGTCGTGACAACTCTTTCGAGTGACCAGGGCGTGGCACCCCTAGCTGATCAAGGACCTCGTAGGGGCGGAAATACCAGGATTTCCGGCACGCAGCCCACCATTCGGCGGTAGGAAGAGCATGCGCATCGGCGCATCACAGTGCACCGGGTGCACGTGCGCACCGCCCGTCACGCAGTGTCACGCCGCCATCACGTCGTAGAGGAGTGCCCCGGTGAGCCAGCCGGAGATGCAGCCCGGGGGGCCGGCCCGGGAGGAACGCGGCGAGGTACCGCGCGGTGACCTGACCGGCCGGGTCTTTCCGCTCGGCAACTGGGGAGAGCCCGCGGAACGGCTCGACGAGCTGTACCGCTGGGTGGAGACGGGCGCGCTGCGCACGGCGGAGTGGTACCTCCACGACCGGGTCCGCAAGCGGCTCGCGGGACGGCTGCTGCGGATCGGTACGGCGGCAGGGGCCATCGCCGGGGCGGTCCTCCCGCTCCTCGACCTCACGGGTGCGCTGCCCGGGGCGGCCGGGTGGGGCTATGTACTGCTGTTACTCGGCGCCGCGTGTCTGGGCTGCGACCGGTACTTCGGGGTGACCTCCGGCTGGATGCGCGATGTGGCGACCGCGCAGGCGGTGCAACGCAGGCTCCAGGCACTTCAGTTCGACTGGGCGTCGGAGTGTGTACGGGAGGTGCTCGGCCCCGCGGAGGGCACGGCCGGTGAGGCGGCGGACCGGTGCCTGGGGGTGCTGCGGCGGTTCTCCGAGGACGTGACGGAGCTGGTGCGGGGGGAGACGGCGGACTGGATGGTGGAGTTCCGGGGTGCGCCGGGGCCGCTGGTGCAGTCGGTGGGGGTGCCGGGGGGCGGCGGGGTCGGAGCGGGGCGGGAGGCGGGTGGGGGGCGGATGCCGTTGCCGCCGGGGACGCGGCCGAACATGCCGCGGCAGCGGCCGCCGGAGTCGCCGCGCTGACGCCTGGGGTTTGGCCCCAGGGCCCCTGGCTGCTGGGCGCCGGCCCCTGTGTGCAGCTGTACCGCCTGCGGCGGTGTCCTCAATCGCCGGACGGGCTGAATGTGCAATGTGCCCCCCTTGCGGGGCTCCGCCCCGGACCCGGCGCCTCAATCGCCGGCGAGGCTGGAAATGCACCCCCATGCCCCGATCGACCGCCCAGGGGGCACGAAGTGCAGCCCCCATCCCGGGCTCGGGCCCTCGACCCGAACCCGCGCCTCAAACGCCGGCGGGGCTTGAAGTGCAGCCCCATGCCCCGATCGACCGCCCAGGGGGCACGAAGTGCAGCCCCCATCCCGAGCTCGGGCCCTCGACCCGAACCCGCGCCTCAAACACCGGCGAGGCTGGAAGTGCACCCCCATGCCCCGATCGACCGCCCAGGGGGCACGAAGTGCAGCCCCCATCCCAGGCTCGACCGGTTGACCGGAGCCCACGCCTCAAACACCGGCGGGGCTTGAAGTGCAGCCCCATGCCCCGATCGACCGCTCAGGGGCACGAAGTGCGGCCCCCATCCCAGGCTCGACCGGTTGACCGGACCCGCGCCTCAATCGCCGGCGGGGCTTGAAATGCGGGCCCATGCCCAGCCTCGGTGCGAGGTGCCTGCCCCGCGGCCTGATGTGCGGGGCGCCCAAGCCCGTCCGGCGATTGAGGACATGGCCGCAGGCCGTGCAGGCAAAGACGTGGCCGCACAATCAAGCCCGTCCGGCGATTGAGGACACGGCCGCAGGCCGTGCCGGCAGCGAGCAGACCGCACACGCACCCCGCCCGGTGCCGACCGCACGCACACCCCCGCCCCGCACCGACCGCACCCCGCGAGCCTACGGACGACGTGACGTCAGCGCCCTCGTCACCACCGGTGGCAGCAGGTCCTTCGCCAGGCGGCGGGTGCGTGAAGGGCGGGGGCGTGTCGGGAGTGGTGGGGGCGTCACCGGGGTCGGCGGCGGGGGCGGGAGCGGTTCGTGGCGGGACTTCGGGTGCGCCGGGGGCTTCGCCTTGTTGCCCTTGATGCGGATCAGCGGGCGGCCCGCCACCTCCTCCACCCCGTGCCACAGATCCGTCCGGTCCGCCAGGAAGTCCAGGAGCGCTGCCGTCAGCGGTGCGGGGTCGCCCCAGGTGCCGTACAGCTTCGTTCCGGTGATCACGACCGGCTTCAGGCCCGAGGTCGCCACCGCGCCCCACACCGCCGCCGAGACCCCCGGGCAGTGCTCCGCCCGGAAGTCGTCGAAGGACACGATGCCCTCGGGTTGCAGCAGTTCCTTCGCCGCCGCGATGTCCCCGTGGACGTGCTCGTACAGGTGCGACGCGTCGACGTGGACGAAGCGGCAGCTGCCGGGGCGTACCTTCGAGGTGATCACCGAGGTCGGCGCCTGCACCATGCGCGGCAACTCGTCGTGGAAGGACAGGTAGTTCGCCTCGAAGGCGCGCCGGGTGAGGGTCGCGTACGACCGGTTCATCTCCGCGCCGTTGGGGTCGTCCGGCGCCGGTGAGTCCCACAGGTCGCAGACCGTGTACTCCTCACCGTCGCGCAGATAACCCGCGGTGAAGATCGCGCTCTTGCCGAGGTACGCGCCGAGCTCCAGCAGATCCCCCCGGCCATCGGGGTCCGTGTCGCGCTGATGGCCGAGGAACCAGTCGAAGAGCAGCTGGTCCACCGGCCAGAACCAGCCCTTGACGTCCGCGAAACTCGTCGGCCGGGGGAGAGCTTCGTCCGCGTTCTCCCCCGTCACCGGGGTGCTCGTCTGTGACATGCACCGGTCCTACCGGCCGGAGGTGTCGCGCAGCTTACGGCTGCCCGTTCCCTGCATGTGCTGCGGATGTGCGTCGGTGGATATGGCCCGTCCGACGATCCCGGCCGGGGCTCTCAGCTGAAAATGATCATCGAGCCCTGCCCCAGGCTCCGCGTCGCCGCCGCGTGCAGACCCAGCCACACGTGCCGCTCCCGGGCGAAGGGGCTCTCGTCGTACGGAATGGGGCCCGCCGGCTCCTCCAGGGACGTCGGGCGGTCCGGTGGCTGCGGCGCGGCCGGCGGGTTCGCCGCGTCGATGCCGATCGCGGGCGCGACGAATTCCAGTTCCCTCAGCAGCCCCTGGGTGGAGCCGAGAGGGCCGCCGCCCGCGAGCAGTTCCTCGTTGAACAGCGGGGACGCGAAGTCCACCGGGACGTACGCCCCGGCGTGGTCGTAGTGCCACACCAGGTGCGACTGCTGGGCCGTCGACTCGAACATCTCCAGCAACTGCTCGTAGTCACCTCCCAGTTCGTCGACCGGGGTGACGGCGAGTCCGCACAGCTGGAGCAGGTAGGCACGCCGCAGGAAGTGCAGCGCGTCGTAGTCGAAGCCGGCGACCGGGGCGACATCGCCCGACAGGCCCGGCATGTAGGCGAAGACGGGCACTGTCGGCAGACCGGAGTCGGTCAGCGCCTTGTCGTACGACGCGATCTCTTCGGCGAAGGGGTTGTCGGGGCTGTGGCACAGCACATCGACGAGGGGGACCAGCCACAGGTCACAGGCCAAGGGAAGGCTCGCTCTCCAGCAGGATCGGGCACGGTCGGCGCGACAGTCGTGCGATGGTCGGGACAGAGTAGTGCCACGGACACGTTCGGCGAAGGGGGCCGGTCACCTGCCGTCACCGCTCCCCTGCGCCAGTGTCCCTGGACGTTCCCACATCCCATACCCATACGCCGCCCACTCGCCTGCCCGGCTTTCCGAGCAGTTTCTCCACCGTCGCATGGAGCGCCTCGGCGTTGTACTGCGGCTGGAGCACCACGACACCCGCCCGCCACGCCTCCAGGTCCGCGCGGGCCTGGGCCTGCCAGTTGGGGCCGATCACCGGGACCTGTCCGGAGTTGCGGACCTCACTGAAGAGGTTGGAGGTGTGCCGCGGGGTGGCGCCGTAGATGCCGATACGGTCCGGTCCCCAGGGGCCGTTGAAGTAGCCGCCCGCGACCGGGAAGTCCAGCGTGGTGGCCGACTGCCAGTGCAGGGCCTCCGCACCGGCGGGGGACGGCAGCGGCACGGTGACCATGGATTCGCCCTCGGCGAGGTACGCGCGGTACATGCCCCGTGTGATGAACTCCGGCACGTCCTGCCGCTCGCGCACCGGGTACGGCGTCGGCAGCACCGGCAGCAGCGCCGCCGCCACCGCCGCGAGACCCACGACCTGATGGACCCGATCCTTCGTGACGGCCAGCCGGTCGACGGCGAGCGCGAGGAGGATGCCGAGCGCCGGCGCGCAGATCATCGCGAACCGCGACTCGATGACGGACTCGAAGAGCGGCTGGTGGGCGAGCGCCCGCCAGGGGCCGGTCAGCACGATGTCGGTGTACGGGATGCGGAACGTCGAGCCGAGCGAGAGGAAGGCCGCAGCGAACGCCGTGAACGCCAGCGCCTTCACCGCCGCGAGCCGCCACAGCCGCACCACGATCGCCGTGGTGAGCGCGACGAGCGGCCAGCCGAAGAAGGCGTTCTGCTCGGTGCGGTTCATGGCGAGCCGGTCGGCGCGCTCGTCCGTGCCCATCAGCGAGCGTCCCGCGAACTCCAGGAAGGCGCGCGGTCCGTTGGCGGTGTTGTCGCCGTGCAGCACGTTCGTGTAGCTCTGCGGTCCGAAGAACTGCCAGCCCAGCGGGAAGGCGACCAGCGGCAGGCACACCGCGAGCGCGACCGTGATCCCGCGCAGCAGCGGCCGCCAGGCCGTACGGGCCGCATCGCGCCGCACGAGCGCGTACGCGAGGGCGAAGAACAGCATGCCCATCGCCGCGAGCAGCAGCGGCTCCTCGCCGAGGAAGATCTGGTACGTCGCGAAGAGGCCGAGGAGCACGCCGTCGCGCACGACCGCGCGGCCCTCGCACAGCCGCAAGGCGCGGTCCACGATCACCGGGATCATGAACAGCACCAGGAAGTTGGGGTGCGCGTTGCCGTGCGAGATCATCGGCGGCGCGAAGGCGGCGAGGCCCGCTCCGACGGCCGCGGCCCACCGGTTGTCGATGAGCCGGCGGGCGATCAGCCAGTACCAGGACGAGGCGGTCGCGGCGAGGCCGAGGGTGAGCACGAGTGCCCAGGTGACGGTCGGGCCCAGCAGCAGGGTCACCGGGGTGAGCGGGACGGAGAGCCCGAGCATCACGGTGTTCGCCATCAGGTTCACGCCGTCGGGATGCCCCTGGAGCGTCGTGAACAGCGGATTGCGCAGATGGATCACGTTGTCGGCGGTGACGGCGAAGAACCACTCCCACTGGTTCTGGTCCTGTCCCGCGTCGTCGAGGTAGCCGTGGCCGAGGTCGGCCCACAGGTCCTTGTAGAGAAAGAGCGCCGCGACGAGGAAGAGGCCGACGACCAGGAGGTCGGTCCGCCGCACCGCACGGGCCCGCAGATGGACGAGTTCCAGCAGGACCTTGCCGTAGTCCAGCGGTCTGACCTTGGAGCCCTCCTGGTGCGACCAGCGCACCGGGACCTCCGTGACCGGCCAGCCCTCGCGCCGGAAGTGGCGGAGTATCTCGACGTCGATGCCCCACCCGTCGAGCCGTGAATCGGCGAAGGCGGCGCGCGCCTTGTCACCGTCGAAGAGCTTGAATCCGCACTGGGTGTCGTGGATCCCGGGGACGGCGACGGTGCGTATGAGCCGGTTGCCCATCCGGCCGAGCCACTCGCGGGTCCGCCGCTGGTGGACCTCGATCGTGGAGTCGGGGTGCGCGCGCGAGCCGATCGCCGCCGCGCTGTCCTCGGCGGCGAGCTGCTTGTCGAGGCGGTCCAGCTCCTCGATGGGCGTCGCGAGGTCCGCGTCGGTGACCAGTACCCGCCGGCCGTACGAGGCGAGCACGCCCTGCCGCAGGGCGTTGCCCTTGCCGCGGTTGTCCTCGCTCGCGACCACATGGATCCGCGGCTCGTCGGCCGCGGCCTCCCGGGCGATCTTGGCGGTGGAGTCGGTGGACCCGTCGTCGACGACGATCAGCTCCCAGTCCCCCCAGCGGCCGGGCTCCGCGCGCAGATGGGCGCAGATCGCCTCCAGGGTGGGCCGAAGTCTGCTCTCCTCGTTGTACGCCGGGACGACGACGCTCAGGTCCACGCTCACTGCTCCAGCCGATCCGCCCAGGCGAGCGCATGGTCGTTGTAACTGTCGACGACGGTGCGGGCGGCCGCCAGGTCGCCCTCGGTGATGGCGTCGATGAGATCCTCGTGCCCGTTCCACAGCCAGTCCCGCAGCTCGGAGTCCGCCCGCAGGAACGGGACGGCGAACACCCATGCCTGGACGCGCAGCCGGTGCAGGAACTCGGAGATGTAGGTGTTGGCGACGACAGCGCCGAGCTCGTTCCAGAAGCGCAGGTCGTAGCCGATGAGGATGTCGAGGTCGCCGCCGCGGGCGGCGCGTGCGGCCTCCTCGGCACGGCGGCGCACCGACACCAGCGCCTTGCTGGGCACGGTGCTGCGGCCCTGGCGCTCCGCCTGGCGGAAGATGCCGTCGATGACCAGCGAACGGGCGTCCACCATGCGGCGGTAGTCGTCGACGGTGAACCGGTGCACGCGGAAGCCGCGGTGCTGGTCCGAGTCGAGAAGGCCCTGCGCGGACAGATCGACAAGGGCCTCGCGCACCGGTGTGGCCGAGACGCCGTACTGGTCGGCGATCTGCTTGACGGTGAACTCCTCACCGGGCTTCAGACGTCCCGCGAGCACCTCGTCACGCAGCGCGTCCGCGATCTGTTGCCGCAGAGTGCTGCGGGTGACAGCGGTACTGCCGGTGCCGCGCATCGATGGCTTCTCCTTCGCCGGGGGTCCCGGACACGATAGGCCAGTGCCGACGAACCGGGTGAGGCACGGGTGAATGACCTGCGACGGGACCAAGCGTCCAGCGCGGTCCGGGGCACACGGGACCGGCAGGACCGCACGGCGCAATCACGAGGGAGACGGAACATGCCCACAGGGAGGCGGACATGACCGACGTCTTCGAGGCGGCCACGGGCGACGGCCCGGCGGAGCTGCTCGCGGACCGGGACCGGGCCGCGCAGGTGCGGACGGCGTACCAGGGTCTGCTGCAGATACGCAGCCTGACGGGCGCGGCACCGGCGGAGTGGGAGCTGCGTCGGACGGTCCGCGCGGTGGCCCTGGCGCTGGAGGCGGGCGGCCTGTCGCCGTCGGCGACGGACGTGGAGGGTGCGCGCACCGCGACGGGGTACCGCGTGCGCACCGCCGACCGGGCGGGCGTGGTGTGGGTGGACTGGCTGGGCCCGCCGGGCAGCGGCGCCGCCCAGGAGGAGGAACAGCGGCTGTCGGAGTGCGCGCGGGTGCTGACGTCGGCGGGCTGGGAGGCGCTGCTCTACAAGGGCCCGCGCAACCGCAGGTTCCTGGAGGTGGAGCCACCGATGGCGCCGCCCGGCGGGTGACGCGTGCAGTGCCGGGTACGGGGCCGGGGCCGGGGCGCGCTCGACTGTCGAACAGGCCGCAAGCCCCGCCCCGCGGTGGGCTCGACCGTGCGAGGAGGCGCAAGCCCTGCCCCGCCGCCGGCCCGACCGTGCGAACAGGCCGGAAGTCCCGGCTCCGCCGGCGATGGAGGCGCGGGGTCCGGGGCGGAGCCCCGGGTACGGCCGGCCCACGGCCGTGTCCTCAAACGCCGGACGGGCTGACCTACCGGGCCTCGCCGCACAGGGTCCGGGGCGGAGCCCCGCCACAGCCCGAAGCCGTGGCGGGGCTGGACCGCCCGCCCTCAGGCCACGCGTTCGTCCGCCACCGACAGCGCCACGTCCAGCGCCGCCAGCCCCTCCTTCGCCTCCGCCTCGCTCACATTGCACGGCGGCACCGCGTGCGTCCGGTTCATGTTCACGAAGGGCCACAGGCCGTTCGCCTTGCACGCCGCCGCGAACGCCCCCATCGGCGCCGCCGCCGAACCCGTCGCGTTGTACGGCACCAGCGGCTCACGCGTCTCGCGGTCGCGGACCAGGTCAAGCGCCCAGAACACGCCCGTGCCCCGCACCTCGCCCACGCTCGGGTGGCGTTCGGCCAGGTCGCGCAGGCCCGGGCCGAGGACCGTCTCGCCGATGTGGGCCGCGTGCTCGACGACCTTCTCGTCCTCCATCACCTGGATCGTCGCGACGGCCGCCGCGCAGGCCAGCGGGTGGCCGGAGTAGGTGAGGCCGCCGGGGTACGGCCGGGTCTCGAAGGTCGCCGCGATCTCCGCGGAGATGGCGACACCGCCCAGCGGCACATACCCGGAGTTGACGCCCTTGGCGAAGGTCAGCAGGTCGGGCACCACGTCGAAGTGGTCCGCGGCGAACCACTTGCCGGTGCGGCCGAAGCCCGCCATCACCTCGTCCAGGACGAACACGATGCCGTGGCGGTCACAGATCTCGCGAACGCCCGCGAGGTAGCCGGGCGGCGGGACCATGATTCCGGCCGTGCCGGGGATCGTCTCCAGGATGATCGCCGCGATCGTCGAGGGGCCCTCGAACGCGATGGTGTCCTCGAGGTGCTGGAGCGCCCGCGCGCACTCCTCGGCCTCGGTCGACGCGTAGAACGGGGAGCGGTAGAGGAAGGGTCCCCAGAAGTGGACGACTCCCGCCGTGCCGTTGTCGTTCGCCCAGCGCCGGGGGTCGCCGGTGACGTTGATCGCGGTCGCGGTGCCGCCGTGGTACGAGCGGTAGGCCGAGAGCACCTTCGGGCGGCCCGTGTGCAGACGGGCCATCCGGATGGCGTTCTCGACGGCCTCGGCGCCGCCGTTGGTGAAGAAGATCTTGTCGAGGTCGCCGGGGGTGCGCTCGGCTATCAGCCGGGCCGCCTCGGAGCGGGCCTCGACGGCGAAGGCGGGCGCGAAGGTCGTCAGCCGGCCCGCCTGCTCCTGGATCGCGGCGACGACCTTCGGGTGCTGGTACCCGATGTTGGTGTAGACGAGGCCGCTGGTGAAGTCGAGATAGCGGTTCCCGTCGTAGTCCCAGAAGTACGAACCCTCGGCGCCGGCGACGGCGAGCGGGTCGATCAGGCCCTGGGCGGACCACGAGTGGAAGACGTGCGCACGGTCGGCCGCCTTGACGGCGGCGCCGGCCTGGGGATCGGCATCGGCATGAGGGGTCATGCGGCCCAGCGTAAGGACGCGCAGGTGAGGGCCGACATGGCCACCCTGTATGGCCTCGGCCACTTTCATCGGCGTTCTGTCGGGTGCTTCGACCCCTCGAAGGACATTGACAGCATCCTGTCGACATGACAGTCTTCTGTCATACCGAACGAGGAGGGCACCATGACCCGCACCACCGTTCATCTCGCCGTCTACGACACCTTCGCCGACTGGGAGACGGGCCACACCACCGCTCATCTGACCCAGAACGGCTTCACGGTCCGGACCGTCGGCCTCACCACCGACCCGGTCACCACCATGGGCGGCGTCCGTGTCCAGCCCGACCTCGCACTCGCGGACCTCGACCCCGCGGACAGCGCGCTGCTGATCCTCACCGGCGCCCACCTCTGGGACGCCGGCGACGACCTCGCGCCATTCGCCGCCGCCGCGCGCACCTTCCTCGACGCGGGTGTCCCGGTCGCCGCCATCTGCGGCGCCACCGCCGGACTGGCGCGCGAGGGTCTGCTGGACGACCGCGACCACACCAGCGCCGTCTCATTCTACCTCGCCGCCACCGGCTACAAGGGCGGCGAGCACTACCGGGAGGCGGACGCCGTCACCGACGGCGACCTGATCACCGCGGGCCCGACCGAGCCCGTCGCCCTCGCCCGCGAGGTCTTCGCCAGGCTCGGCGTGTACGAGGGCGAGAAGCTGGACGCCTGGTACCGGCTGTTCCACGACTCGGACGCCTCCGCCTTCGCGGTCCTCGAATCGTGAGCCGCGAAGAACAGGATCTGCTCACCCGGACGGCGCTCGGCGTCTTCCGGCTGAACGGCCAGTTCCTCACGGTCTCCGACGAGTTGGCGAAGGACGTCGGACTGACCGCGTCCTGGTGGCAGGTCCTCGGAGCGGTGGTGCGGGTGCCGCAGCCGGTCGCCGGGATCGCCCGGGACATGGGCATCACGCGCCAGAGCGTGCAGCGGATCGCCGACCTCCTGGTCGAGCGGGGCCTCGCGGCCTACGAGCCCAACCCCGCGCACCGCCGGGCCAAGCTGCTGCGTCCGACCGACGAGGGCCGCTCGGCGATCTCCCGGATCGACCCGGGCCATGCCGAGCTGGCCGGCCGTCTCGCCGAGGCACTGGGTCCCGAGCGGTTCGCCGAGACGGCGCGAGTCCTGGAGGAGCTGTCCAAGGCGCTGGAGGCGATCAGCGGACCCCGGGAAAGAAGTCCGCGCTCGTGACGTAGTCCATCGCCTCGGTGAAGACGGGGTCGCCGAGGCGACGCTCCATCTCCTCCTCGCTCACGTCCTCGATGTGCGTCTGGATCCAGTAGAGGTTGCCGAAGGGGTCGCGCACCCGGCCCACCCGGTCGCCGAAGAAGAGGTGCGTCACCTCGGTCACCGACAGTCCGCCGGCCTCGACCGCCCTGCGGTGCACGGCCGCCGCGTCCTCGACGTACAGCCGCAGGAAGGCGGGCGTCGGCGGCCAGTCGGCCCCCGGGGCGTCGAAGAGCATCACCACCGCGTCCCCGATCCGCACCTCGGCATGGCCGATGCGGCCGTTCTCGTCCGTCATCCGGCCGAGCTCCACCGCCCCGAACGCCGCCTTCAGGAACTCGATGACGCCCGCGGTGTCCTGGCCGATGATCCACGGTGTGACGCTGGTGTATCCCTCGGGAACCGGCTTGACGGTCATGGCAGTCTCCTCGCATACGGGTCGCGCGCACCGGACGTGGTCACCGGGGCGCTCGGGGTGCGCTTGCGCGAGACCGACCGTAGGCGGCATGCAGGTCGGATACTGACCTACTTGCCGTGGCACGGACCGCACTATTCTCGGTCCGTCCAACAGAAGACTTCGGGGGAGGCGCGCGGCGATGGACCAGCTGGCACCAGGGGATCCGCAGCACATCGGTGAGTACAGGCTGCTCGCCCGGCTCGGAGCGGGCGGCATGGGCCAGGTGTACCTCGCGCGCAACGACCGCGGCCGCACGGTCGCCGTGAAGCTCGTACGCCAGGAACTCGCCGAACAGGAGGAGTTCCGGGCGCGCTTCCGCCAGGAGGTCCGGGCCGCCCTGCGGGTCGGCGGGCAGTGGACGGCGCCCGTGCTCGACGCCGACACCGAGGCGCCCGTGCCGTGGGTGGCCACCGGCTATGTCGCGGGTCCCTCGCTGCACTCGGTCGTCTCCGGCGGCCACGGCCCGCTCCCCGTACGGTCGGTCCGCATCCTCGCGTCCGGTCTCGCGCACGCCCTGCGCAGCATCCACGGCGCGGACCTCATCCACCGCGACCTGAAGCCGTCCAACATCCTGATCACCATCGACGGCCCCCGGGTCATCGACTTCGGGATAGCCAGGGCGCTGGAGACGGTCACCGACGGCGGTCTCACCCGGACCGGTGCGCTCGTCGGTTCCCCCGGCTTCATGGCGCCCGAGCAGGTGCGCGGCGACCGGGTCACCGCCGCGTGCGACATCTTCTGCCTCGGCGCGGTCCTCGCCTTCACCGCGACGGGCCGGCTCCCCTTCGGCTCGGCCGACAGCGGCGTGCACGCGCTGATGTTCCGTATCGCGCAGGAGGAACCGGACCTCGAAGGGCTGCCCGAGGACCTCGACGAACTCGTCCGGGCCTGCCTGAACAAGGATCCCGAGGCGCGGCCGGGTCTCGACGAGATCCTGGAGCGCACGGTCACCGACGAGGACGACGAGCCCTGGCTGCCGGGCGCGCTGATCGCCCAGCTCGGCCGTCACGCCGTGCAGTTGCTGGAGGTCGAGCAGCCCGCCGGCCCGGCGAAGGCGGCGCCCGAGCACCCGCCGACCGTCACCGCCCCGCCGAAGGCACCCACGTCGACCCCGCCGCCCACTCCCCCGCCCCCGCTGCCGTACGGCTACCCGCAGCAGCACCCCGGGCCGCAGCAGACACCGCCGTACGCGCACTACCAGCAGACACCGCCGTCCCACCACCACCAGACGCCGCCGTACCAGCAGACCCCGCCTCCGTACGTGCTGACGCCCCCGCCCGCGGCCCCGGCCAGGAGCAATCGCGGGACGGCGGCCCTCATCGTGGTGGCGCTCATCGTCGCGGTCGGCGCCGGCGGGTCCGTCTACGCCTTCATGGGCGACAAGGACAAGAAGACGACCGCGGACCCCAAGCCGGGACCGGCGTCCTCGGGCCCGGAGACCCCCGGCTCGACCACCCCGTCCGCGTCCGACAGCCCGTCGAGCACGCCGTCGAACAGCCCGAGCACGGCCGAGGGCGGTGTCCCGGCCGAGTACGTCGGCACCTGGACGTCCTCCTTCGACACCGCCGACGGCACCAACACCCGGACCATGACGATCACCCAGGGCTCCTCGGGCGAACAGGTCATGACCCTCTCCGGTATCGGCCCCACCTACGACTGCCGCTGGTCGGCCACGCTCCAGGCCTCCGGTCCGCCGCTCGAACTGGGCCCCACCCAGGTCACGTTCGGCGACCGGACGAAGTGCTCACCGGGCCAGTGGAGCCGGCTGGAGCTGTCGAACGGCACGATCGTCCGTGAACTGGTCGGCTCGGGCGGCGCGCCGCTCACGTACCGGAAGACCGGCTGAGCACCACCGTCGCGGAGTGCCACAGCAGCAGGGGATGGACGAACCGTCCGGCCGATGTGGGCGGAAACCGCCAGGACAGCGGCCAGGTGCGGCCCCGTAGAGCGGGCACGGGGATGAAACTGACGTGCGCCGGGCCCGAGCCCAGCCGGGTGACCCCGCGCGGCCACGGCCGGTGCGCGGTGCTGCCCACCGGTACGAGGAAGTACACCGACCGCCGTCCGTAGGCTTCGGCGACCACGGGGCCGGGGTCGCCGTTCGTCATCACCTCCAGCAGATCGGCGAGCCGGCGGCCGTCCTCACCGTCGACGCGCGCCGCGTCGAATTGCACACCTGCTTTGCGGAGTTGGAATCCGGAAGCCGGAATCCAGTCCAGGTTTACTTGGCGACTTTGCGTATCCACGACGACATCCTCGGTGACCACGGATAGCGTTTTCCAGAGCCTGAAGGAGCCGTTGCGTACGTCTTGACCTGCACCAACGCCCCTTGAGGCGGGTTGAATTCGACGAGTTCCGGTTGAGACCGGTTGAGTCCGGTCGAGTCGAAGTGGTGATCAGAAATGGCGCGAGCGGAGAACAAGGAAACGGCGGGTCCGGCGACGCGTTTGGTGGCGAACGTCGCCAAGAACCTGCGTATCCGGCAGGGACTGACGCAGGAACAACTGGGAAGCGAACTCGGCTACTCGGGCGCGGCCGTGAGCGCGATGGAGACCTTCGCGCAGCCGGCGAGCGACGACATGCTGGTGCAGCTGGAGCGGGTGCTGGGCAGCGGGACGGGGATCTTCGAGCAGGCGCGGGAGTACGTGCGGCTGGACAAGTACCCGGCGCAGTTCAAGGACTACGTCCTGCTGGAGCAGAAGGCGGTGGGCCTGTCGCTGTACGCGACGCTGGTGGTCCACGGCCTGTTCCAGACCGAGGCGTACGCACGGGCACTGATCGGCGGCGGCTACCCGCCCCTGCCCGAGCCCCGCGTCGAGGAGCTGGTCGAGGCGCGGCTCGCCCGCAGGGTGCTGTTCGACCGGGAGCCGGTGGCACTGATCGAGCTGATCGTGGAGGAATCGGTGTTACGGAGGGGGATCGGGAACCCGGAGGTGATGCGGGCGCAGTTGCTGCACCTGGCGGAGTGCGCGCGGCGGCGGAATGTGACGTTGCAGGTGCTGCTCATGGACTGCGGTTTCGGGGGCGAGTACGCAGGCGGTCACGGCGGACTGAATCTGGTCGAGACGCCGACCCACGAGCACCTGACCTACCTGGAATCCCAGGAGGAAAGCCTGCTGATCGCCGACCCTGCAAAGGTGAGTACGTACATGCAGCGGTATGCGAAGATCCGGGCACAGGCCCTGGATCCCCGTGAATCGCTGGGCCTCATCGAGAGGTTGGCAGGAGAGCTGAGATGAGCGAGACGCTGCACTGGCACAAGTCCAGCTACAGCAATGCCAGCGGTGGCGACTGCATCGAGGTCGCCTTCTCCTGGCACAAGTCGAGCTACAGCAGCAGCAGCGGCGGCGAGTGCATCGAGGTCGCTACCTGCCCCGACGCCGTCCACGTGCGCGACTCCAAGAACCCCGGGGGCCCCGCCTTCACCGTCGCACCTGACGCCTGGTCGCGCTTCACCGCCTGGACCCGCTGACCGGTGCGCGGCCCTGCCGTCTCACCGCAGGGCCGCGCACCGCACAGGGTCAGCAGTACAGGTTGCCGCCGGGGGCGACGCCCAGGATCTGGGTGAACTGCTGGTACTTGGTGACCCGGCTCTGCACCTGGCCGGGGTTGCCGCCGTTGCACTCCAGCGAGCCGTTGATGCTGCGGATCGTCTCGCCGAAGCCGCGGCTGTTGACCATGGCGTTGTGCGGGGTCATGGTGCCGGGACCGTTCTGGGTGTTCCAGTACCAGAGGCCGGTCTTCCAGGCGACGGCCGATTCGCGCTCGACGCGCCAGGGGTCGGCGAGCAGGTTGATGCCCAGCGCGTCGCCCGCTGCCTTGTAGTTGAAGTTCCAGCTGAGCTGGATCGGTCCGCGACCGTAGTAGGCGGCCTGGCCGGCCGGGCAGCCGTAGGGCTGGCTGCGGTCGCAGTAGTGCGGGTAGTTGGCGGTGTTCTGCTCCACGATGTGGACCAGCCCGCCCGTCTCGTGGGAGACGTTCGCCAGGAAGGCCGCGGCCTCCTGCTTCTTCACGGTGTCGCTTCCGGTCTTCGCGAACGCCGGGTAGGCGCTGAGCGCGGCGGTCAGACCGCTGTAGCTGTAGAAGGAGTTGCGGCCCGGGAACATCTGGTTGAACTGCGCCTCGCTGACCACGAAGCCCGACGGCTGCGGGTTGCCGCCGCCTCCGCCGGTACAGGTGCCCTGGTCCGCCCAGACGTCCGCGGAGCCCGGACGCTCGTTCTGGGTCCACCACTTGGCCTGGTAGTTGCGGCCGTTGTACGAGGCGGACATGCCGCCCGTGTAGACCGACGAGGAGTTCCACGCGGCAGCGCAGGCCGCCGCGGACGCGGTGCTGGGGATGAAGACGGCGAGCCCGATGGCCATGGCGAATGCCGCGAGCAGGGTGGTGACGCGTCTCAGCATGAGTTCCGTCCTTCCGTGGGGGTAACCCACACCGAACGGCATTGGTCTGGACCTGTCAAGGTCTAGACCAAGGGTTGTTACGTACTGAACGAACGGCGAATCTTGAGCGACCGAACGCCCCAACTCCCGTGCGCCCAGGGCGATTCGCCATAACGTGACCGCCGTGGAATGGCTGAGCCCCGAGAACGTCGTCGCCGTGCTCACCGCGCTCCTCGGTGTGCTGGCCTCCGGCGCGGTGCTCTGGTACGAGCGGCGGGTGCCGCGGCGCAAGCGCATCGGATACCGCGTCCAGCTGGACACCCCGATCGGCAGCAACGCGCCGGGCGGCGGCCGGGGGAACGTACGGCTCGGGCTGTTCAACGAGACCCCCGACATGTCCGACGCCACGCTCGTCCTGCTGCGCATCGAGAACGACGGCGCGCAGTCGATCGCAGGCGACGACTACACGGGCCGTGGAGTGCACGGCCTGACGGCGGAGTTCGCGGACCGGACGGTCCGGGCGATCGCCGTCACCCAGCCCGCGGACGCCGACCATCTGATGGAGCACTTCACCCCCGCGGCGGGCCTGTGGCACACGGACGGCACGATCCACCTGCCGCGCGTGCCGCTGAACCGGGGCGAGCACTACAAACTGCTGGTGCTGCTGACCGGCGGCCACGTCGGCAGTCCGATCGGTGTCACGGGCGGCATCCGCGACGGCGAGGTGCGGCCCAACCGCAGCACGACACCCGACGACAAACCGCCGGTCTTCAGCCGGGCCGCCCGCACCATCACGGTCCTGCTCACTGCGTGCGTCATCGTGCTGGCCTCGATCATCGTCGTACGGGAGGACGCCCCGCCGCCCATGGGGTGCCAGCGCGGCAGCCTGACACTGACCGGGTCGACGGCCTTCGCCCCCGTCGTACGGGAGTTGGCGGCGAAGTACGAGAAGGACTGCGAGGGCGCCACCGTCGTGGTGGACGCGCACGGCAGCACCGCCGGGATACGGGCGCTGGCCGACGAAGGGGCGAATCAGGACAAGGCACCGGCGCTCGTGGCGCTCTCCGACGGGCCCAAGCCGGGCGGGTATCCGCAGCTGCGGGAGGTCCGCGTCGCGGTCTCCCTCTTCACGCTCGTCGTCAACGACAGGGTCCCCGTACGCGACCTCTCCCTCACGGACGTCCGGCGCATCTACGCGGGCGAGATCACCAACTGGAAGCAGCTCGGCGGCCCCGATCTGGCTGTCCTGCTGGTCAGCCGGGACGCCAACTCCGGTACGCGCGAGGTCTTCCAGCGCCGGGTGCTGCACCGCAACGAGCCGGCGAACTCCTCACGCGACTGCGCCCACCGGGACGACCCGCAGGCACCGGTCGTGCGCTGCGAGCTCGACAGCACCGAGCAGGTGCTCGCCACGGTGGCCAGGCTGCCGGGCGCGATCGGGTACAGCGAACTGCGCTCCGGCAGCGGGCTGAAGGGGGCGCACCGCCTCAGCATCGGCGGGCAGGCGCCGAACGTCGACGAGATCGGCAGGAGCGCGTACGTGTACCCGTATCTGGAGATCGAGTACGCCTACACCTACGGACAGCCGCCGGCGGACTCGCTCGCCTCCAGCTTCCTCGGCTATCTGACGCGCGGCAGCGGACAGGACGTGATCCGCACCCACGGGCATCTGCCGTGCGGGACACCGAAGGGGCTGCGGATCTGCGGCGAGGACTGAGCCGGGGGCCGGTGGCGGGAAGGAGGACGACGACGCCCCCGGGACCGCGGTCCCGGGGGCGTCGTCGTGCACAGCCGGTGCTACGACAGGAACGAGTTGATCTCGATCGTCTCCGTGCGGCCCGGGCCCACGCCGATCGCCGAGATCGGCGCGCCCGACATCGACTCCAGCGCCTTCACGTAGTCCTGCGCGTTCTTGGGGAGGTCCGCGAAGGTCTTGGCCTTCGTGATGTCCTCCGACCAGCCCGGCAGGTACTCGTAGATGGGCTTCGCGTGGTGGAAGTCCGTCTGCGAGTACGGCAGCTCCTCGACGCGCTTGCCGTCGATCTCGTACGCCACGCAGACCGGGATCTGCTCCCAGCCCGTCAGCACGTCCAGCTTCGTCAGGAAGAAGTCCGTCAGACCGTTCACGCGCGTCGCGTAGCGCGCGATCACCGCGTCGAACCAGCCGCAGCGGCGGTCACGGCCGGTGGTCACACCGCGCTCGCCGCCGATGCGGCGCAGCGCCTCGCCGTCCTCGTCGAACAGCTCCGTCGGGAAGGGGCCCGCGCCCACCCGCGTCGTGTACGCCTTGAGGATGCCGATCACCCGGCTGATCTTCGTCGGTCCGACACCCGCGCCCGTGCACGCGCCGCCGGCCGTGGGGTTCGAGGAGGTGACGAAGGGATACGTGCCGTGGTCCACGTCCAGCAGCGTGCCCTGGCCACCCTCGAAGAGGACGACCTTGCCCTCGTCGATCGCGTTGTTCAGCAGCAGCGTCGTGTCGGCGACGTACGGCCGGAGCTTCTCCGCGTACTGGAGCATCTCCTCGACGATCTTCTCCGCCTCGATCGCCCGGCGGTTGTAGACCTTGGCCAGCAGCTGGTTCTTGGACTCCAGCGCGGCCTCGACCTTCTGCTGGAGGATCGACTCGTCGTACAGGTCCTGGACGCGGATGCCGACGCGGTTGATCTTGTCGGCGTACGTCGGGCCGATTCCCCGGCCGGTGGTGCCGATCTTCCGCTTACCGAGGAACCGTTCCGTCACCTTGTCGAGGGTGACGTTGTACGGGGTGATCAAATGAGCGTTGCCGCTGATCAGCAGCTTGGACGTGTCGACGCCACGGTCGTTCAGCCCGCTCAGCTCGGAGAGCAGGACAGCCGGGTCGACGACGACCCCGTTGCCGATGACCGGGGTACACCCCGGCGAGAGGATTCCGGAAGGGAGGAGATGCAGCGCATACTTCTGGTCGCCGACCACGACCGTGTGGCCGGCATTGTTGCCGCCCTGGTAACGCACCACATAGTCCACGGATCCACCGAGCAGGTCGGTGGCCTTTCCCTTGCCCTCGTCACCCCACTGAGCACCGAGCAGCACAAGTGCGGGCACAGGCGTACACCCCTTCCGGGCGGGGCATGTCCAAGGTCAGGGGGCGTGTGCCGTGCCTGAGTCTGCGGACCTGTTGCCCCGGAATAGACGAAGCCCCTGGCGCAATAGCGCAAGGGGCTCTTGCACAAAGATGCTACCCGAGGAAGGACCGAGGTGTCGGCTCACGACCAGCTGCTGGTGGTCATCGACCCGGTCGCCCGCCGAAGTGACGGCGAGTCCGTGCGGATCGCGAAAGATGTGCTGTGCGGTGGCTCTGAGGCGAAAATCTGCCTTCCGGAGGGACCCGAGGAATTCGCGCGGGCGCTGGCCCGCAGGGGCTCGCGGCGCCCCGTGGTGATCGGCGACGACCGTGCGCTGCTGCGTGCGGTGTCGCTGCTGCACCGGGACCGGTGGCTCGGCGACGGCGCCCTGTCGATGGTGCCGGTCGGCCCGGCGGTGGATCTCGCGCATTCGCTGGGCGTGCCCCGCACGGCGGTGGCGGCGGCCCGGGCGGTGCTGGACGGGGTCGTACGACGGCTGGATCTGCTGGTGGACGAGAGCGACGGCGTGGTGCTCGGGGATCTGTCCATCCCGGCCGTCGCCGCGCCCGGATCGGGAGCGAACGGCGCCTCGGTGTGGAACGCCTGCCGCTCCCTGGTGCGCACCCTGGTCAGACCCGTGCCCCCGGCGGTGGTCCGCACCCACCGGCTGCGGGTGGAGGCGGACGGCGTCCTGCTGTCGGACCTGGACCGCCTGGTGGAGGCGGTGACGGTCCGCACGGGCGGCGGGCGGGCGGAGGTCACGGTCCGCGCATCGGCCTCCGGGGACCCGCTGGTCGCGAAGGCGCTGACGGTGACGGTCTCGGGCCCGGACTTCCGGTACCGGGCGGACACGCTGATCACGGGCCCGGTGCGGACGCGGACCTGGACGTTGCGGCCGGGGGCGTGGGGACTGACGCTGCCGTCGGCGGCGACGGCGTCGGGGGGCTGAGGCCGCGCCGTCCGAGCACGGCCGCCCGTCGGCGCCGACGCCGGGCCGAGGGGCCGAGGGGCCGATAATCATTGGGCACACCACGTATCCGGCCAGCAGAATGCAGTCCATGAACGACCGGCGCGACGACACCCCCCACACCCCCACGGCGGACCCGGCGACGGACTGGACCACCACTCCCGTCACGGCCGACCTCCTGCGCGGCGCGCTGGAGCTGGAGCGCACGGAGCAGGGGTGGCTGCCGCACCGGCTGCCCGCCCGGGCCCGCGCACAGAACACCGACGGCCAGCTGGCCATGGCGGAGGCCCAGCCCTCGGGCGTACGGCTGGTGTTCCGCACCCGGGCCGGCGTCGTCGAGCTCGACACGCTGCGCACCAAGAA
This sequence comes from Streptomyces sp. NPDC058685, assembly GCF_042714725.1. Classification (NCBI taxonomy): domain Bacteria; kingdom Bacillati; phylum Actinomycetota; class Actinomycetes; order Kitasatosporales; family Streptomycetaceae; genus Streptomyces; species Streptomyces sp. NPDC058685. The sequence goes on along the minus strand of NZ_JBHXSL010000004.1, from coordinate 187,069 downwards.
CGCGTACAAAGGCGCTCCGCCCCGGCCCGACGGTGTGTACGACCTGCTCGTCGACGGCGCGCTGACCCGGCAGGCCAGTGTGCCCGGCGGCAACGTCCTGATGATCGACATGACCACCGGGTCCGCGGAGACGCTGCCCGGCCCGGTCGGCACCGTGCGGTTCTCCGGACTCCCGGGCCGCGACAAGGTCGTCGAGATCTGGCTGCCGCACAACGAGATCACCGAACTGGTCGCCCTGCGCACCGACGCGCCCGTCGAGGCCGTGCCGGACACGGGCCGCAGGACATGGCTGCACCACGGCAGTTCGATCAGCCACGGCTCGAACGCCGCGAGCCCCACCACCACCTGGCCCGCGTTCGCGAGTTCCCTCGGCGGTGTGGAGCTGACGAACCTGGGCTTCAGCGGCAGCGCCCTGCTCGACCCGTTCACGGCCCGCGCGCTGCGGGACACCCCCGCCGACCTGATCAGCGTCAAGATCGGCATCAATCTCGTCAACACCGACCTGATGCGGCTGCGCGCCTTCGGTCCCGCGGTGCACGGCTTCCTCGACACGATCCGCGAGGGCCACCCCACCACTCCGCTGCTGGTCGTCTCGCCGGTCCTGTGCCCGATCCACGAGGACACCCCCGGCCCGAGCATTCCGGACTTCAGCGGCGTAGGCGAAGGGCAGCTACGGTTCCGGGCCGCGGGCGACCCCGACGAACGGGCCGCGGGAAAGCTGACGCTGGGCGTCATCCGGGAGGAGCTGGCCCGCATCGTGAAGCAGCGAGCGGTCGACGACCCGAATCTGCACCATCTCGACGGGCGCGAGCTCTACGGCGAGGACGACTCCGCCGAACTGCCGCTGCCGGACGACCTCCACCCGGACGCCGCCACCCACCGCCGCATGGGCGAACGGTTCGCGGCGCTGGCCTTCGGCGCGGGCGGCGCGTTCGCGGGTGAGGGTTCCTGACGGCGGCGCCACTGAAGTCTCCGTGGCCGGGCGCTGCGCGAGGTTGCCGCGAGCGACTGTCAGGGCGCCGGGATGCCGTGCTCCTCGCGGTAGACGCGCCAGCGGTCCATCATCCCCTCCAGCTCATGCTGGAGGAAGCCGAAGAACTCGGCGGTCTGCGTGACCCGCGCCCCCGCCGCGGTGTCCGGGCCCAGCGTCGCCGCGCCGTCGCGCAGCGCCTTCTCCCACCGGGTCAGCAGCTGGTCGCGCCGGGTGAAGGTCTCGTACCAGAGCTCGTTGTGCAGGACGTAGCGGTCACGGCGTGAGCCCGGGTCCCGCTCCCGGCTGACCATGTCGACCTGGCTGAGGTAGCGCACGGCCCCCGAGACGGCCGCCGGGCTGATCCGCAGCTGCTCACCCAGCTCGGCGGAGGTCATGCTGCCCTTCTCCGAGGACAGCAGCGCGGCGAAGACCCGCGCGGCCATCCGCTGCATACCGGCCTCGGTCAGTTCGGCCGCGAACCGCTCCACGAAGCGCGAGACCGCCTCGTCACCGGCCCGCCCGTTCGCGCTGTCGTCGCCGCTCATGACCCCATCGTCTCCCCTCGTCCGGCCTGCCCACCCGAGTTTATACGCTTCCTTAACTTCACAAATTTGTGAAAACAGCGTACGTTCCGAAGCATGACGAAGGCCATCACCGTCTCCGGACTCCACAAGTCGTTCGGGCGGACACACGCGCTGGACGGCCTCGACCTCGCGGTCGAGACCGGTGAGGTCCACGGCTTCCTCGGGCCCAACGGCGCGGGCAAGTCCACCACCATCCGGGTCCTGCTGGGACTGCTGCGCGCCGACTCCGGCGCCGCCCAGCTCCTCGGCAGGGACCCCTGGCACGACGCGGTCGAGCTGCACCGCCGTATCGCCTATGTGCCCGGAGACGTCACCCTGTGGCGCAACCTCTCGGGCGGCGAGGTCATCGACCTCTACGGCCGGCTGCGCGGGGGCCTCGACCGGGCACGCCGGGCCGACCTGCTCGAACGGTTCGAACTCGACCCCACCAAGAAGGGGCGCACGTACTCCAAGGGGAACCGCCAGAAGGTCGCCCTGGTCGCCGCCTTCGCCTCCGACGTGGACCTGCTGATCCTCGACGAGCCCACCTCCGGACTCGACCCGCTGATGGAGGAGGTCTTCCAGAGCTGTGTCGAGGAGGAGCGCCGCCGCGGCCGTACCGTCCTGCTCTCCTCGCACATCCTCAGCGAGGTCGAGAGCCTCTGCGACCGGGTCAGCATCATCCGCAAGGGCCGCACCGTGGAGACCGGATCGCTCGCCGAACTGCGCCACCTCACCCGGACAAGCGTCACCGCCGAACTCGCCGGGCCGCCGAACGGACTCGCCCAGCTCCCCGGCGTGCACGACCTGGACATCCAGGGGACGCGCGTGAAGCTCCAGGTGGACACCGACCGGCTCGACGCCGTGCTGCGCTCGCTGAGCGGGTCCGGTGTGCGGTCGCTGACCAGCACACCGCCCACCCTGGAAGAGCTCTTCCTCCGCCACTACACGCCGGAGGAGGCGATGTCGCGATGACCGCCGTGGCCGACGCCGGATTCGCGCCGGCGCGCGGGGGCGGATCGCGGCCCCTCGCGGGGACGGGCACACTGCTGCGTCTCGGTCTGCGCCGCGACCGCGTGATGGTGCCGCTGTGGGTCCTGGCGATCGGCGGGACGACCGCGAGCGCGGGCAACACGCTCGGCAAGGTCTACGAGACCCCCGCCCAGCGGGCCGGCGTGGTCGACTCGATGGCCGCCAACAGCTCCCTGCGCTCCCTGTACGGACCGGTGTTCGACGACTCCCTCGGCGGGATCGTGGCCTGGCGGTACACCGTCTTCATGGCCGCCTTCGCCGCGGTCATGAGCCTGCTCGTCGTGGTCAGGCACACCCGTGAGGAGGAGGAGACCGGCCGCCAGGAGATGCTGTCCGCCGCCATGGTGGGCCGCCGCGCGCCGCTCACCTCGGCACTGCTCGTGGCCCTCGTCGCCAACACCGCGCTCGCCCTGCTGGTGGCGGCGGGGCTGGCCGCCGAAGGCGCGGCCGGGGCGCTCGCGCTCGGCCTCGGCATCGGCGGCGTGGGCATGGTCTTCGCCACCATGGCCGCGATGATCGCGCAGTTCACCGAGACCGCGCGCCTCGCCAAGGGCCTGACGGCCGCGGTACTCGGGCTGGCCTTCGCGCTGCGGGCCGCGGGCGACGCGGCGAGCGACGACGGCTCGCACGTGCTGACCTGGCTCTCGCCCATCGGCTGGGCGGAGAACCTGCGGCCGTTCGCGGCCGAACGCTGGTGGGTGCTGCTCCTGTTCGCCGCGGCCGTCGTGCTCCAGGGCGCCGTCGCGTACGGGCTCGCCGGGCGGCGCGATGTCGGCATGAGCTTCATGGCGGCCCGTCCCGGACCCGCCGAGGGCCGCCTCGCGACCGCGTCCGGCCTGGCCTGGCGCCTCCAGCGCGGCAGCCTCGCGGGCTGGGGCACCGGGTTCCTGCTCGCCGGGCTGATGTTCGGCGGGATGGCGGAGGGCGCCGCCGATCTGGTCGGCGACAACGAGCGGACCCGACAGATGCTGGAGCGGATGGGCGGGCAGTCCGGCATCACGGACGCCTTCCTCGCCGCGATGGTGGGGATGCTCGGCATGGTCGCCGCGCTGTACATCGTGCAGTCGGTGCTGCGGCTGCACGGCGAGGAGACCTCGCAGCGGGCGGAACCGGTCCTCGCGGCGGCGGTCGGCCGGGTGCGATGGGCGGTCGGCCACCTCCTCGTCGCTTTCGGTGGCGCCGCGCTGATCATGCTGCTCGGCGGCCTGGGTCTCGCACTCGGCCACGGCGGGAGATTCGGTCCGGTGCTGGGCGCGAGCCTGGTACAGGTCGCCGCGGTGTGGCTGCTGGGCGCGGTGGCGATGGCCGTCTACGGGATCGTCCCGCGGGCGGCGGGGCTGGCCTGGGCCTACGCGGGCCTGTCGCTGGCGCTCGGCTGGGTGGGCGCGGCCCTGAATCTGCCGGACGCCGCCCTGAAGGTGTCTCCGTTCGAGCATCTGCCGAAGCTGCCGGGCAACGACATGGCCTGGGGACCGGTGGGGGTGCTGCTGGCGCTCGCGGTGGTGTTCACGGCGGCGGGTCTGGCGGGACTGCGGCGGCGCGACATCCTGACGTGACGGGGGTGACGCGGGTGACGCGGGTGACGCGGGCGCGGGCGCGGGCCGGGCATGGCGTCGAGCCGGCCGGGCGCGGGCCGGGCCGGCGCCACGACCGCGACGGCGGCTCGGCGTCAGAGCTCGACCCGCAGCTCCCGCAGCCCTCTGATCACGAAGCCGCCCTGCCACTGCGGCTCCGCCGCCAGCCGCATGGACGGCGCCTCCCGCAGCAGTTCCCCGAACGACGCCATCAGCTCGATGCGGGCCAGCGGCGCGCCCAGGCAGTAGTGGATGCCCGCCCCGAAGCTGACGTGCGGGTTGTCCTCGCGGGCGAGATCGAGGGTGCCGGGGTCCGTGAAGCGGGCCGGGTCGCGGTTGGCCGAGCCGAAGAGCAGGGCCAGCTCCGCGCCCCGCGGGATCACCGTGCCGTCGATCTCGATGTCGTCGAGCACCCAGCGCTCGAAGAGCTGGAGCGGGGTGTCGTACCGCATCAGCTCCTCCACAGCTGTGGACAACAGTCCGTGGTCGGCGCGCAGGGCGGCCAGCTGCTCGGGGTGGCGCAGCAGCGTCCACCAGCCGCCCGCCGTGGTGTTGACCGTCGCCTCGTGCCCGGCGTTCAGCAGCAGCACGCAGGTGGAGACCATCTCCTGCTCGTTCAGCCGGTCGCCCTCGTCGTGCGCGGCGATCAGCGCCGAGATCAGGTCCTCCCCCGGCGCCTTCCGCCGCTGCGCGATCAGCTCCCGCAGATACGCGGAGAACTCGCGCGACGCCCGTACCGCCCGCACCGCCGTCTCCTGCGAGGGGTTCAGCTCGTACATCCCGCAGATGTCCGCCGACCAGGGCCGCAGCTGCCCCCGGTCCGACTCCGGGATGCCCAGCATCTCCGCGATCACCGCCACCGGCAGCGGCTCGGCGACCTCGGCCAGCAGATCGCCGCCGCCCGCCTTCTTCAGATCCGCGACCAGCCCCGCCGCCAGCCGCCGGACCGTCGGCTCCAGAGCGGCCACGGTCCGCGGGGTGAACGCCTTGGTCACCAGCCGCCGGATCCGTGTGTGGTCCGGCGCCTCCAGGTCCAGTAGGCCGTTGTCGTTGAGGGTGGTGAACGGCTCGTGGGACGCCGGGGGCGGCGTCCGCCCGAACTCCTCGTGCGTGAAGCGGTGCAGATACGTACGCCCCAGCCGCCGGTCCCGCAGCAGCGCCGACACATCCGCGTGATGCGGCACCAGCCACTGCCGGGTCGGCTCGAACCAGTGCACCCGCCCGGCGTCCCGCAGCCGGTCGAAGACGGGGTACGGGTCGGCGACGAAGTCCGGCGACCCGGGGGCGAAACCAGCTTCCACGGCAGCGTCCATCCCCGGACGCTAGCCCGGCCAGGAGGGCTGTGACCAGCCTCCCGGCCGCCCGGGAACGAGGCGGTGACCAGCCTCCCGGCCCGGCTACGAGGGTGTGACCAGCCTCGCCTCGTACGCGAACACCGCCGCCTGGGTGCGGTCCCGCAGCCCGAGCTTCACCAGGACGCGGCTCACATGCGTCTTGATCGTGGACTCGGCGACCACCAGATGGGAGGCGATCTCCGCGTTCGACAGCCCCTGCGCGATGAGCACCAGCACCTCGGTCTCGCGCTCGGTGAGCTCACCGACCTGGGAGAGGGCCGGCGGCTTCGGGGTCTGGCTGATCTTGGAGAACTCCGTGATCAGCCGGCGCGTCACGGTCGGCGCGAGCAGGGCCTCGCCGGCCGCCACGACCCGTACCCCGTCGGCCAGTTGACGCGCGGACGCGTCCTTGAGCAGAAAGCCCGACGCCCCGGCCCGCAGCGCCTGGTAGACGTACTCGTCCAGATCGAAGGTGGTCAGCACCAGCACCTTCGACTCCGCGTGCGAGGCGACGATCTCACGGGTGGCCTCGATGCCGTTCAGCTCCGGCATACGGATGTCCATCAGGACCACGTCCGGCGCCAGCTCGGCGACCTTGGAGACCGCCTCGCGGCCGTTCACCGCCTCGCCGATCACCTCGATGTCCGGCATCGCGTTCAGCAGGACGGAGAAGCCTTCACGGACCATGACCTGGTCGTCGACGACAAGGACCCGGATGGTCATGACTGCTCCTCGGTGGCCTGTGCGGGCACGGGGCTCGCGACGGGGATGAACGCGGTGACCTCGTAGCCGCCGTCCTCGGTGGGCTCGGCGGTCATCTCGCCGCTCAGCATGGTCACACGCTCGCGCATGCCCGTGATCCCGTGGCCGGCGCCCGGCGAGGGCTTGACCAGGCCCTGCGGCGCGGTGTTCACGATCCGCAGGCCGATCCCGCCGAGGACGTAGGAGACCTCCACCTTCGCCGAGGCGCCCGGCGCGTGGCGCAGCGCGTTGCTGAGCGCCTCCTGGATGATCCGGTACGCCGACAGCTCGACGCCCTGCGGCAGCGGCCGCACCGCGCCCGTGATCGTCTTGTCCGTCTCCAGGCCCGCCTCGCGGACGTTGCCGAGCAGGTTGTCCAGATCGGCGAGGACGGGCTGCGGGGCGTCGGGCGCCTCGTAGTCCTCGGCCCGGACGACGCCGAGGATCCGGCGCAGCTCGGTCAGCGCCGCCACCGCGTTCTCCCGGATGGTCGCGAACGCCTTCTCCAGCTCGGGCGGCGGGTTCTCCACCCGGTACGGCGCGGCCTCCGCCTGGATCGCCACGACCGACATGTGGTGGGCGACGACGTCGTGCAGCTCCCGGGCGATGGTGGTGCGCTCCTCCAGCAGCGTGCGCTTGTCCCGCTCCACGGCGGTGACGCTCTGCTGGACCGCGACCTCCTCGCGTGCCTCGCGGCGGACGTGCAGCACGGTCACGACCAGCAGGGCGAGGGCGGAGAAGAAGAGCATCTGCGGCGTGTCCGTACCCGCACTCGTGCCCACGAAGATCTCGGCGAACAGCGCGTAGCCGGCCGTCACCGCCCACATCCAGCCCGCGGTGCGCGGCCGGGTCCGGGCCGCGACCACCGTCATCACCACGAGGTGCGCGATGAACGAGCTCGGTCCCCACGGCCAGCCGTCGCCGTAGGAGCCCACCACGGTGACCACGGGGGTCGACAGCAGTGAGAGCCAGAACGCGGCGACCGGGCGCACCAGGGTCAGCAGTACCGCGACGGCCGGCACGAACCCGCTGATCACGAAGTACGCCTGGCTGCCGTTGCTGTCGGCCACCAGGTATCCGACCATCAGCACGAACAGGGCCGCACCGACGATCACGGCGTGCGGGAACCAGCCCGCACGGTCCCGTATCCGCCGCGGCAGCAGGCGTCCGACAAGGCCGCCGCCGGCCCGGGGCGGCAGCGGCCGGTAGGCGAACACGTCGTCGAGGAGATCGGTGCGCAGCCCCGTGAACGCGTCCATGGCGAGGCGGAACTCGGGACTGCGGCTGTCGGAATCGGCGGCGGTGCGCGGTGTGCGCTGCGGGTTCTGCGAATCGGTCACAGCAGCCAAGGTACGGGGACGGGCGGACGCGGTCGTCACCAGCGATATGGATCCTGCCGCGTCCGTCCTGAGTACGACATGAGGCTTCGCAGGGCGTACGTCCGCTACGCGCGGAAGGCGTCCGCGTGCTCCTCGGCCCACTGCGCGAAGGTACGGGCGGGCCGGCCGGTGACCTTCTCGACCGTGCCGGCGACGGTCCTGCCGGCGAGCGGTGTGTTGCCGTACACCTCCAGCAGGAAGTCGATCACGTCCTGGGGCATACCGCCCTCACGCCACTGCGCGACGGCCTCCTCCTCGGTCAGCTCCTCCAGCCGGATCTCCCGGCCGCGGGCCGCCGCCAGCGCTTCCGTCTTGTCCTTCAGCGTCAGCGCCTCGGGGCCGGTGACGACGTACTCCTGCCCGGCGTGACCGTCCTCGCTCAGCGCGACCGCGACGACCGCGCCGATGTCGGCCTCGTGCACCATCGCGCTGAGCCGGCCGGTGAACGGCTCGCGCACCCGGTCGTCGCTGCGGATGCCGTCCGCCCACTCCAGCGCGTTCGCCATGAACTCGACCGGCATGACGACGGTCCACGCGAAGGACTCGCCGGAGCCGCGCACCGCGTCCTCCAGCGGGGTCGGGCCGCCGCCGTGCAGCACGGTGATCCGGCGCACGCCGGCCTCGCGGGCCAGCTCCAGGATGCGCGGACCGCTCTCCAGCGGGGTGAAGTACGGGCCGCCGAAGGTGATCAGATGCAGACCGGTCACGCCCTCCAGGGCGGCGGTGAGGGACTCGGGTTCGGTGAGATCGCCGCGGACGACCTCGACCCCGGCGGGGAAGTCCGCGGTGGCGGGATCGCGGGTCAGGGCGCGGACGGGGAGGCCGCGGCGGAGGAGCTCCGCGACGGCTTGGCGGCCAACGGTTCCGGTTGCTCCGGTCACGAGATGCGTCATGGGAAGAACGTAGGAGGGCTTGCGGTCAGGTTCCGTCCGCAAGCCGTCGGCGTCCGCGGCCAATCGGCGTTCTCGCTGCTTGCGCTTTCGGTGCTTGCGCTTTCGGTGCTTGCGCTTTCGGTGCTTGCGCCGTCGGTGCTTCCGCGCGGGGGCCGGTCACCAGGCGAGCTGGGCGATCTCCTCCGCGACGACGGCGCAGGCATCGGCCGCCGGGTCGATGAGCGGGAAGTGCCCGACCTCCTCCAGCAGGGTCAGCCCCACGGTCTCTCCGGCCTTCGCCGCGGCGTCCACATACGAATCGACGACGGGATACGGCACGGTGGTGTCGGTGCGACCCTGCACGATCGCGGTGGCGATGCCCGTGGGCAGCAGCAGCGCCGGATCGGCGTGCGGCCGGCGCTCCTCGAACTCACCCTCCCCGCCCAGGAGTTGGTGCACCGCACCGCCGCACACATCGAGCTCCACCGCCCGCGCGAAGTCCGCGATCGGCGCGAGGGCGACCACACCGCGCAGCGCGGGAGGGGCGGGCAGCCGCCACGGCGACCCCACGGGCAGCACATGCCGGGCCGCGGCCCAGAGCGCCAGATGTCCACCGGCGGAGTGCCCGGTCAGCACCGTGCGCCGGACGTCCGCCTCCGGCAGCGCCTTGCGCGCGAGATCCGGCAGCGCGTCCAGGACGGCCGCCACATCGTCGAAGGTCTCCGGCCAGCGGCCCGCCACCGGGCTGGTCCCGCCCTGCGCCGGAATCTCCCGCCCGCGCCGGTACTCGACATTGGCGACGGCGAGGCCGCGGCGGGCCAGGAAGTCGGCGAAGGGCGTGACATGGCGGCGGTCGTACGCTCCCCGCCAGGCGCCCCCGTGCAGCACGACGACGAGCGGCACCGAGGCCTGCCCGCCGCGCGGCGCGTAGAAGTCGACGACCTGATCGGGATGGTCGCCGTACGGGACGGAGGCGTCGGGATCGACGGCGGGATGCGAGAACGCCGACGCTTCCTCTGCGGCGTCACGGGCGACAGGGTCGGGCATGCGGTGCCAACCTTCCGATGCAGTCACGGAATTGACCTGACCAGCGGGGACGGTACCAGCACGGCCCGCCCCGCCGGATGCCGAGGCGCGGGTCACGGCCGGAGCCCGCCGGCGCCGGGGGCGCACGCCCGAGAAGGAGCGGCGACCGGCCCCGAGATCGGCGCGGCCCGTACCCCGCAGCCGCCGACCCCAAGGGGCAGAA
>NZ_JBHXSL010000004.1:146532-177342 GCF_042714725.1 Streptomyces sp. NPDC058685 | reverse complement strand
GGGGGGGGGGGCCGGGGGGGGCGCGGGGGGGGGGGGGGGGCCCCCCCGTGTTCGGGGGGGGCCCGGGGCCGGGGTGGGGGGGGGGGGGGGCCCCGGCTGCCGCCGACCCCAAGGGGCAGAAGCCTCAGGCCGCGAGGATCTCCGCCAGCGTCGCCGCCGCCCTCTCCGCGTCCCCGAACCCGACGTACAGCGGGGTGAACCCGAACCGCAGCACGTCCGGCCTGCGCAGGTCACCCACCACTCCGCGCGCGATCAGCTTCTCCATCACGGCCGGCGCCTCCTCGCACCGCAGCGCGACCTGACTGCCCCGCGCCGCATGGTCCTCAGGAGTCAGCGAGGTGACCCTGCCCTGCGGGACATAGGCGGCGACGCACTTCAGGAAGAAGTCCGTGAGCGCCAGGCTCTTGGCCCGTACGGCCTCGATCCCGACCCCGTCCCAGACCTCCAGTGCCGCTTCCAGCGCCAGCATGGACAGGATGTCGGGCGTCCCGACCCGGCCGCGGAGCGCGCCGTCCGCCGCCGTGAACTCGCGGGTCATCGCGAACGGGTCCGCGTGCGAGGTCCAGCCCGGCAGGGGCGAGTCGAAGGCCGCCTGATGGCGCTCGGCGACATAGAGGTACGCCGGTGAACCCGGCCCACCGTTCAGGTACTTGTAGGTGCAGCCGACCGCCAGGTCCACGCCGTTCGCGTCGAGCCCGACGGGCAGCGCGCCCGCGCTGTGGCACAGGTCCCAGACCACCAGCGCGCCCGCCTCGTGCACCGCCGCGGTCAGCGCCGGCAGGTCGTGGAGGCGGCCGGTGCGGTAGTCGACGTGATTGAGCAGAACAGCGGCCGTGCTGGGCCCGAGCACCGACGGCAGGTCCGCCGGAGCGACAGGCACCAGCCGCCGGCCGGTCATCCGGGCCGCCGACTCCGCGATGTAGCCGTCGGTGGGGAAGGTCGTGGCATCGACGACGATGTCCGTACGGGCGGGGTCGTCGCACAGCCGGACCGCGCCCACCACCGCCTTGAAGACGTTGACGCTGGTGGAGTCGCCGACCACGATCTGCCCCGGCGCGGCCCCGACGAGCGGGGCTATGCGGTCGCCGATACGTTCCGGCGCGGTCCACCAGCCGCTCTCGCCCCAGGAGCGGATGCGCAGTTCGCCCCACTGCCGCTGCACGACATCGGCGACGCGCGCCGGCACATGGGCCGGCAGCGCGCCCAGCGAGTTGCCGTCCAGATAGACGCCGTCGTCCAGGGCGAACAGCTTGCGCAGACCGGCCAGTTCGTCTGCGGCGTCGAGCGCCGCGGCCTCGTGGGCCAGGGACTCAGACATGGCTGCGCGCCGTCCACAGCTCAGGGAAAACGTTCTTGCGGGCCCGCTTCTCCAGCCAGGCCACACCGGCGGAACCACCGGTGCCCGTCTTGGATCCCATCGCGCGGCGCGTCGCCACCAGATGGTCGTTGCGCCAGCGCCACACGAGCTCGCCGACGTCCGTCAACGCCTCCCCGAGCAGCACCAGTTCGGAGTCCGGCTCGCCGACGTCCTGTCCGCCGTAGACCGTCGCCCAGACCTTCTCGACCTCGGGGGACGGCTCGTACTTCTGCGACAGGTCGCGCTCCAGCACCGCCTCCGGGACCGGCAGGCCGCGCCGGGCGAGCAGCCGCAGCACCTCGTCGTACAGGCTCGGCTCGTGCAGCGCCTTCTCCAGCTCGGCGTACACACGCGGTGCGCCGCGGTGCGGCACCAGCATCGACGCCGCCTTGTCACCGAGGAGGAACTCCATCCGCCGGTACATCGCCGACTGGAAGCCGGAGCCCTCGCCGAGGGCGCTGCGGTAGGAGTTGAACTGTGCGGGCGTCAGCTGGGCGAGCGGCCGCCACGAGGCGTTCAGCGCCTCCAGCTCACGCACCGACCGCTTCAGCGCGTCCCTCGCCACCTGCACCCGGTCCTCGCGCAGGGCGCGGGTCGCGGTCTCCCACTCGTGGACGATGACGGTGAACCACAGCTCCATGACCTGGGTGGTGACCAGGAAGACCATCTCTCCCGGGTCATCCGAGAGCGGGTGCTGGAGATGGGTCAGGACGTCCGCCTGGACGTAGTCCTCGTACGGAGTGGTACCCGCGAAATCCAGATTCGGGGTCGCGTCATGTGACATCGCTGTCTCCTCGACGTGTCCGGGTAGCGGTCCGCCCCTTCCTCTTGGTGTGGGAGCCCCGGTCCCCACCGGCATCATAAGCCGAAGGTCAGTCGATCACCGGGCCGGTGAGATACGTCCCGTCCTCGTCGTAGGGCCAGGCGTTCGAGCGGCACCCGTCGAGGCCCTTGATCTGCTGCATCATGACCGGCGCCGGCTCGCCCGGGCCCGGGCAGCCCATGTGGGTACGCAGACCGATCTCGTGCCCGACCTCGTGGTTGATGATCAGATGCCGGTACTCGGCGGGCGTCCCGGCGAAGGTGGGCGAGCCCAGCATCCAGCGGCGCAGATTGACCACGACGCCGTCCGTCGTCTCGCAGTTCAGCTCACCGCGGGTGTTGAGCCCCTGCCGCCGGCACAGGGCGTCGGCGGTGGCCGGGGTGGCGATCCGTATGACGAAGTCCGCGTCCCCGGTGACGCGCTGGAAGGTGCCCTTGCCGTTCGCGGCCCAGCCCTGGGGATGGGCGAGTATGCGCTCGATCTCGGTGGCGGCCTCCTCGGCGGAGACGGCGATCCCGTGCTCGACCTGGACGCGGTAGCGGCGCACCTGGCCCTCGCCGACCGGGCTGCCGGCCGAGCGGGCGGTGGCGAAGGTTCCGGGTCCGGAGACGGGGACGGCCGGCGGCGCGGCCTTTCGCGAGGGCTTCGCGGGCTTCGGGACCTCGGTGGAGGGCGTGACCCGCGGCTTCGGGTCACTCGGCGGCCCGGCCTCGGCGGACGGGCTCCGGCGCTCCCGGCCGGGCGGGGAGGCGTCGCTCTCATCGGCCCGCGGGCCACCCGGTATCAGTGCCGGAGAGCCGGGCGGTGCGGCCGGGTCGGCGGCGGCGCGTGGCGTGCCGGGGGCGGCGCCCCAGTGGGCGACGGCCGCGCCCGAGGCGATGACCAGGACGGCGAGGGCCGCGCCGGGCAGAACGAGACGGCGGGCGAGCGGGCGGGGCACCGGGCGTCTTCGACGACCGCGTGCACGCGACTGGTTTCCCCTGCGTCTGCGGCCGCTCAACAGAGCCCCCCACTATGTAAATCGCCCATGCGTGCGATCGTAGCGGGCCGGAAGACCCGCACCCCCTGTTCAGACGGGAGATGCGGGCCTTCGGTTCATCCGAGGGTGTCTGCGGCCGTCTCGGAGGAGTCGCGCAGGAAGGTCGCGCAGCGCTCGTACTCCTCCTGCTCACCGATCGCCTGCGCGGCGCGGGCCAGCGCGTGCAGGGCGCGCAGGAAGCCGCGGTTCGGCTCGTGCTCCCACGGCACCGGGCCGTGGCCCTTCCAGCCGCTGCGGCGCAGGGAGTCGAGTCCGCGGTGGTAGCCGGTGCGCGCGTAGGCGTACGACTCCACGACACTGCCGTTCTCGAAGGCGTCGTCGGCGAGCCGTGCCCAGGCCAGCGAGGAAGTGGGGTACTTGGCGGCGACGTCCGCGGGTGCTGTCCCGGCGGCGAGCAGCTCGCGCGGCTCGGGGTCGTCGGGGAGGTGGGTCGGGGGCGGTCCCCCCAGCAGATTTTCATGGATGGCCATGGTCTCCAGTGTCACAGGTCCATGAGGAATCCGTGGAAGCGGTGCGGGGATCGGGAGCCGCGGGCGATCCTCTTGTCCATGCGCTGGGTGAGAGCTGCGGGGGTCCTGGCGGCGGTGTGCCTGCCGGCCGGATGCGCGTCCCCGGACGAGGGCGGGCGGCACGAGGCATGGGAGGGGCCGTCGGCCCCTCCGTCGCTGTCGGCCCGACCGTCCGCGTCGGCGTCTGCGGCCATACCGACGTCACCGTCCCCGAGCGCCGCCACATCGCCGCCGACGGCCTCCGGGACGTCCGCGCCGGTCTCGACGGCCCCACCGGCCGGACCGCCCTCCGGGCCCGGAGGCGGGGGCGGCAGCGGGGGCGGGAGTGGCGGCGGGAGCGGCGGCGGGCGGCCCGATCCCCCGGTCGCGCCCGCTCCCCCGTCCCAGGAGGCCCCCGCGGGCGGCACGGACGGCTTTCCCTACGACGGCGACCTCTGCGCCGGCACGGACCACGGCCCGTACGTCCGGATCACGTCCGCCACCGGCACCGGCACCTCGGCACGGGTGACGGGCCGGGCGGGCTACTTCAGCTGCGACGCCCGCGGCGAGCCGAGCTGGACCTCCACGCCCGAAACGGTGTCGTACCCGCTGAACCCCGACGCCCACATCACGGTGACCACACCCTTCGTACCGGCGGGGCAGCGCAGGGCGATGAGCGCGGCGGAGTTCCTGCGCCGGGTGAACGCGCAGGCGGGCGCGAGGCCGCTGGTCTTCCACTACCAGACCGACCCGGAAGCGCTGTGGATCGTGAACCAGATCGACCCGGCGCAGTACTAGGTCCTGTCCGGGCAGGACCTGGGCCGGCCCGCACTCCGGAGCGGTTCAGGGCGTGTCCGGGCGGGTCGGGTCGACCTTCGGTCCGGGCACGTGCCGCGCCGAGGGCTCCAGCGGCGGCGCCCCCACCCCGCAGTTGATCCTGCATTCGGACCGCGCCCGCTCCGGCACGTGCTCCGGCTTGCGGACCCGCCACAGTGCGATCAGCGATCCCACCACCAGCACTCCCGCGCACATCGGCATCGCCTTGCGGAACGTCTCCCCGAACTCCACCGCCGACCGGTACGCCTCCGGGCCCATCCCCGCCAGCATCGGCAGCGCCGCCACCGCGAGCAGGCCCGCGGCCCGCGCCGCCGCGTTGTTGATGCCGCTGGCGATACCGGCACGGGCCATGTCCACGGAGCCCAGCACCGTCGCCGTCAGGGGGGCGACCACCGTCACCATGCCCAGCCCCATGACCAGCAGCGCGGGCAGCACATCGGCCAGGTACGACGCGTTCTCGCCGACGCGCAGCATCAGCAGCATGCCCGCCGCGCAGAACAGCGGGCCCACCGTGAGCGGAATGCGCGGGCCGATCTTGTCCCCCAACTCACCCGACTTCGCGGAGAAGAGCAGCATCATCAGGGTCGTCGGCAGCAGCGCGAGACCCGCGCCGAGCGCCGAGTAGCCCGAGACCACCTGAAGTTGCAGGGCGACCAGGAAGAAGAATCCGCCGAACGCCGCGTACACGCACACGGTCACCATGTTGACCGCGGCGAACAGCCGGGACTTGAAGAGCGACAGCGGCAGCATCGCCTCGGGCCGTCGCCGCTCCAGCAGGATGAAGGCGGTGCCGACGAGGACACCGGCGATGCCCGCCCACGCGCGCGAGGCGATGAGCGCGTACGTCACCAGGGCCAGCGAGGCCGCGCCGAGCACCGCGCCGAGGATGTCGAAGCGGCCATGGGCCTTCGGGTCGCGCGACTCCGGCACATGGCGCATCGCCACCGGAACACACAGCAGCGCGAGCGGGATGTTGAGCAGGAAGACCCAGCGCCAGCCCGGCCCGTCGACCAGCCAGCCGCCGACGAAGGGGCCGATGGCGGCGCCGATGCCGCCGAACCCTGACCACAGTCCGACCGCGCGCGCCCGGTCGTCCGGATGGAAACTGGCCTGGATCAGCGCCAGTGACCCCGGGGTGAGGAGCGCGCCGCCGATGCCCTGGAGGGCGCGGGCGAGCACCAGGACGAGGGCGTTGGGCGCCAGGCCGCACAACAGTGACCCGCCGGCGAACCAGATGACGCCGATGACGAAGATCCTGCGTCGCCCGAAGCGGTCACCGAGTGCCCCGCCCAGCAGGATGAGCGCCGCCAGCGTCAGCGTGTACGCGTTCACGGTCCACTGGAGAACCTCCAGGTCCGCATCGAGATCCTCACCGATGCGCGGCAGGGCCACATTGACGACGGTCGAGTCCAGCAGGGCCATGGCGGAACCCAGCACGGTCGTCATGATCACCCACCGGCCGGTGACCGAGGAGAGTCGGATGTCGCCCGGGCGGTTGTCCATACCGGGATCATCCCAGTGGTGGGCGTCTCATTCGAGTCGGCGAAGGGCGCGGATCAGCGCGTCCACCCCCTGCTCGGCCTTGGCGCGGGGACAGCCGACGTTCAGCCGGACGAAGCCCTCGCAGCCATATGTCGTACCCGGCATGATGGCCACCTTCTCGCGCTCGATCAGCTCCCGCTGAAGCTCCGCGTCGTCGATGCATGGTCGCCGAACGGCGCGCAGATCGATCCAGGCGAGGTAGCCCGCCTGGGGCGGCTCCCAGCCGAGCTGCGGAAACGCGGCGGCGAGCCGCTCGGCGACCATGCGCAGATTGCCGGCGACGTAGGAGCCGAGCGCGTCCAGCCACGGACCGCCCCGGCGGTAGGCGGCGATGTGCGCGGTCAGGGACAGCACGGCGGGCGACGCGAGCCCCTCCCCGGTCTGCATCCGGCGCAGAAACGCCGCATGGTCGTCGGGGTCGCCGATGATGCCGTACGAGCCGCTCAGCGCGGGGAAGTTGAAGGCCTTGGTGGCGGAGGTGATCAATGCCCAGCGGCCCGTGCCGAAGCGCGTCCAGGGCAGATGCCGCTGACCTGGGGCCACGAAGTCGGGGTGGACGAAGTCGGCGTGGATCTCGTCGCTGACGACGGCGACTCCGTACGCGGCCGCCAGCCGTGCCGTCTCCGCCAGCTCGGCCTCCGTCCACACCCGGCCGGTCGGGTTGTGGGGCGAGCAGAGGACCAGCACGGTGCTGTCGGGCCGGGCGAGCTGCCGTTCCAGAGCCGCCATGTCACCGGCGGGCACCCCGCGCAGCTCCCGCCCGAGCCCGGATATCGCCTTCAGGAAACCGTCGTAGGTGGGGGTGTGGACGACGATCCCGTCACCGGGCTCGCTCCACATCCGCAGCAGCTGCGAGAGCTGGTTGAGGACGGAGGGCGCGTAGACGAGCCGGCCGGTGTCTATCGCGGTGTCGTAGCGGCTGCTGAACCAGTGGCCCACCGCGGACAGGAAGTCGTCGTGTCGCCAGTCGGTGTATCCGAAGACACCGTGGGAGATGCGCTGCTGGAGCGCGTCGAGCACCTCCGGCGGGGAGGTGAAGTCCATGTCCGAGATGGTGAACGGCAGCAGCCCGTCCACCCCGAAGCGGTCGGCGACCCCGTCCCACTGGATGCACCAGGTGCCGCGGCGGTCGACGACGGTGTCGAAGTCGTACGTCATGGTGAGGTCTCCTGACGGCATGCCGCGGGCCCGGCACCCCGGGAAGGGGTGCCGGGCCCGGCGGGCGCGAGGCTGCGGTGCGGATCGTGCTTACTTGAGCTTGGTGCCCGTGGAGCGCAGGGCGGCGCAGGCCTCGGAGACGCGCTTGGCCATGCCGGCCTCGGCGGCCTTGCCCCAGGTGCGCGGGTCGTAGGTCTTCTTGGAGCCGACCTCGCCGTCCACCTTCAGCACACCGTCGTAGTTCTTGAACATGTGGTCCGCGACGGGGCGGGTGAAGGCGTACTGGGTGTCGGTGTCGAGGTTCATCTTGACGACGCCGTTCTCCAGCGCGGTCGCGATCTCCTCGGCCGTCGACCCGGAACCGCCGTGGAACACGAAGTCGAAGGGCTCGGCCTTGCCGAACTTCTTGGCGACGCCCTCCTGGAGGTCCTTCAGCAGCTCGGGGCGCAGAACGACGTTGCCCGGCTTGTAGACGCCGTGGACGTTGCCGAAGGAGGCGGCGAGCAGGTAGCGGCCCTTCTCCCCGAGGCCGAGCGCCTCGGCGGTGCGGATCGCGTCGTCGACGGTGGTGTAGAGCTCGTCGTTGATCTCGTGGGTGACACCGTCCTCCTCGCCGCCGGTCGGGGTGATCTCGACCTCAAGGATGATCTTGGCGGCGACGGCCTGCGCGAGCAGCTCCTGCCCGATGGCCAGGTTGTCCGCGAGGGTCTCGGCGGAGCCGTCCCACATGTGGCTCTGGAACAGCGGGTTCTTGCCCGCGGCGACGCGCTCGGCGGAGATGGCGAGCAGCGGACGGACATAGCCGTCCAGCTTGTCCTTGGGGCAGTGGTCGGTGTGCAGGGCGACCGTGATGTCGTACTTCGCGGCGACGATGTGCGCGAACTCGGCCAGGGCGACCGCGCCGGTGACCATGTCCTTGCTGTGCTGGCCACCCAGGAACTCGGCACCGCCGGTGGAGATCTGGATGATGCCGTCGCTCTCGGCCTCCGCGAAGCCGCGCAGTGCAGCGTGCAGGGTCTGGGAGGAGGTCACATTGATGGCCGGGTAGGCGAACTTGCCTGCCTTCGCCCGGTCGAGCATCTCGTTGTAGACCTCGGGGGTTGCGATGGGCATCTGTCCGCTCCTTGGGATGTGCGGGTGTTAAGTGCTGGCCCTGACCTGGGGGCGACGTCATCGTCGGCGCCTATCTTTCCAGACTCTTCACCGGACTCCACCCCGCCCGGTCTGCACGGATTCGAGAAGGGCGGACCGTTTCACGTGAAACAGCCCGCCCTTTATCGTCTTCGCAGGTCAGAAGCGCTCGTCGGTCAGGCCAGGCCCAGCTCGTCCAGCGAGTACGCGAACAGATACGGCACCCCGGCCGTGCCGCTGATCTTCTCCCCGGCACCGGTCGCCCGGTCCACGATCGTCGCCACGGCCACGACCTCGCCGCCGGCCTCGCGCACGGCCTCGACGGCCGTCAGCGGCGAACCGCCGGTGGTGGAGGTGTCCTCGACGACGAGGCAGCGGCGGCCCTGGATGTCCGGGCCCTCGACGCGCCGCTGCATCCCGTGCGCCTTGGCGGCCTTGCGGACGACGAAGGCGTCCACGCGCTGCCCGCGTGCGGCGGCGGCGTGCAGCATCGACGTCGCCACCGGGTCGGCGCCCAGCGTGAGCCCGCCGACGCAGTCGAAGTCGAGGTCGGCGGTCAGGTCGGACATGACCTGGCCGACGAGCGGCGCAGCGGTTCCGTCGAGCGTGATCCGGCGAAGGTCCACGTAGTAGTCGGCCTCAAGACCCGACGAGAGGGTCACCTTGCCGTGCACCACGGCCTTGTCCTTGATCTGCTGGAGCAGCTCAGCGCGTACGTCAGTCATGCCCACGAGCTTAGAGGCCGTCCCGCCGGTCACAGCCGGCGCCAGCTCCAGGTCGCGGCCATCTCCAGCGGGTCGATCGGGGTGACGAACCGCGGATCGGAGTCGAGGCCGTTCGGCGGACCGGACTGGGGCTCCACGCACACGGCCTCGTCCTGCTCGTCGTAGACCACGACCCACTCGGAGCGGCTGGCCACGGTCAGCTCCAGCTGCTCGGGCCAGGTGAGAGTGACGAGAACACCGTCGGGCATGCCGAAGCAGTCGTCCCACGGGCTCGGCCGCGGCGGAATCCGGTTGCCGGTCGGGAGGTGGTCGTCACCGCGCTCCTCCTGCCAGGCGGCGGTGAAGTCGACGCGTACGTCCTCGCCGCCGAGGTTGCGCAGGAACCAGGGGTGCCAGCCGGCCTGCGCGGGGAACGAGGTGTCGTACGTCTCGACGCCCATGGTGAGCGTCAGGGAGTCCTCCGTCAGCTCGAAGGTCTGCGTGACGCGCCCGGTGTACGGCCAGGGCTCGGCGAGCTCGAAGGTGAACGCCGCCTCGTCCTTGCCGGCGCGCGCGGTGCGCCAGGCGACGTCCCGGCCGGTTCCGTGGATGGCGTGCGGCGGGGAGTTGAGCGGCAGTTGATGCACCACGTCGCCGTTACGGAACCGGCCGTCCCCGACCCGGCCGCACCACGGGACCATCGGGAAGGAGCCGTACCGCTCGCCCTGCCGGAGCACCTCGGTGCCTCCGATGACCAGGCTTGCGATGCGGCAGCCGTTCTGCGGATGCACGGTCAACTCGACGTCGCCGGCGGCCAGCCGGACGCTCTCTTCGCTGCTACTCACACGACGACACTACTGTTCGCCGCGCCGCCGTACGACGGACTACCGGGTCCCGGTGGCCCGTTGTCGTGGGTCCGGTGGTGGGGACGTGCGCGGTCCGGCGATCGGGACGGCGCGGTCCCGCGGCCGCGCGCGGTGGCCTACCTGCGGCGGCGCAGCGCCCGGCCCACCACGACGGCCGACGCGACCGCGAGGGCCGCGGCGGGTGCGAGCCAGCGCAGCGGCACACCCACACCGGCGGCGTCCGGGGCGGGTGTGGGCGCGTACCGGCCGCGCGGCGGCGCGTGGTCGACCTCTTCGGCACTGCGTCCGATCATCGTCCGCCGGGCGTGCGCGGCTTCCGCCATCGGTTCGTCGGACGGGCCGGGGAGATCGTCCAGTTCGTTCTCCTCCAGCTCGTCGGCCGCGCCGGGAAGATCCGTGTCGAACTCGTCGTCGGCGAGCGGTCCGAGCGAGGGCGGCGGCACCGGGGCGTCGAAGACCGTCTCCTGCGTCGAGGGGGTCTCCTCGTCCCCGGGCCCCTCCTCGTCGAGCGGGTCGGGAGCGATGTCGTCCGTCTCGGCGGCCGCGCTCCGCGTACCGGCGGGGGTCCCCCCGGCCGGCGTCGCGTCCTCGTCGTCCACCAGTCCGAGGCGCTCGGCGTCGTCCGAGCTCACGGGCCCGGGGCTCTCGCCGCCGCCCGCGGCCCCCGCGGGCGGCTCGATCGCGACGGTCGCCAGGCGCTCCGCGAACCGGTCGAGCATGCGATGGGCCGCCTGTTCCGCCGACTGCTCGGACAGCTCGGAGAGTCTGCCCTTCGCCGTGGACGTGCCCGTGAAGCCGATCGTCGTGCCGCCCTCCGCCTCGGTGGGGCGGATCGTGAGCGTCACCTGCACCGAGCCCGTGCCGCGGGTCTCCACACCGTCGCCCTCGACCGTGAACACCTCGTCCCGCTCGACGATGCGCAGGGCACCGCGGTAGGTGATCGAGTGATTGGCAATGCGGACCTTGAGCCGGCCGGAGAGCGGGCCCGCGGACTCGTCGGCGTCCTGTTGGAGGCCCGTGACACAGCGAGCGACCCGGGCAGGGTCCCTCAGCATCTGTCGGACAGTCTCTGCCGGAACCGGAACGAACACCTCATGGTCCATGGAAGTCGAGCGTACCCAGAGCGGCCGCTCACGTCTGCGATTCACTCCGTGTATCGCGGATGGACCAGCGTCGACGGCGGCAGGTCCCGGCCTCTGGTGCCTCTCGTGCGCTCGGCGCCCCATGCCTCGGCGGCCAGCACGGCCCGGCTCAGCGAACGCAGCCGCGGCGCGCGGGGATCGAGGCCGAGCTGCGGGGTGCGTCCCGGCGCGGCCAGCAGAAGCCCCCAGTCGTACGGCTGGACGGCACGGCCGCTGGCCCGGTCGGGTCCGGCGGCGAACCCGGAGGCCCGCGCGGTGGCGCGATAGGGGCTGGTGCCGAACCCCGCCGCGCGCAGGGTCGCGTCGACCGTCCAGTAGGTGCGCGGGCGCGAGGTCACCGGTCCCGCGTGCACGGCGAGCCGGCCGCGGTCCGCGAGGACCCGCGCGACCAGTCCGTAGAACTCCTGGGAGTAGAGCTTGGTACTGGGGGTGATGCCGGGGTCGGGCAGATCGGCGATGACCACGTCGTATCCCCCGCGCGCCGAGCGCAGCCAGCCGAAGGCGTCCTCGGTGACCACCCGGGTCCGCGGATCGCGGTAGGCGCGGCGGTTCAGCTCGGTGAGGGCCGGGTCGGTGCGGGCGAGCCGGACGACACCCGGGTCCAGCTCCACGACCGTCACCGAGGTGACGTCGCGGTAGCGCAGCACCTCCCGGGCGGCGAGCCCGTCCCCGCCGCCGAGGATCAGCACCCGGGCGTGCGGGCCGCGCATGGCCGGGTGCACCAGCGCCTCGTGGAAGCGGTACTCGTCGCGGCCGCTGACCCGCAGCCGTCCGTCGAGGAAGAGATCGACCGGCCCCGACGGGCTGCCGGTCAGCACCACTTCCTGGATGTCGGTGTGCACGGCGACGCGCACCCGGTCGCCGTAGACCGCGCGGCGCGCGGCCCGCTCGAAGTCGTCGACCAGCACGGTCGCGGTGGCGAGGACGGCGAGCACCAGGACGTTGGCGACGAGGAGCCAGCCGCGCGAACGGGGGGTCAGATCCCGGCGGAAGAGCCAGAGGACGAGCGATCCGCCGGCGATCGCGTTGACCGCGCCGGTGAGCAGTCCGCCGGTGAGCTGGCCGAGCCAGGGCAGCAGCAGAAAGGGGAAGGCGAGCCCGCCGACGAGGGCGCCCACGTAGTCGGCGGCGAACAGGTCCGCGACCGTACCGTCCGCGTCCCGCCGGGAGATGCGCTGGATGAGGGACATCAACAGCGGGATCTCCGCGCCGATCAGCACCCCGATGGCGAGCGAGAACGCCACCAGCACGACCCGGGACTCACCGATCCACGCGAACGCCGCGTACAGCACCATCGCCGAGCAGCCGCCCACGAGCGCGAGCGTCAGCTCCAGCAGGCCGAACCCGACCGCGGCACGGCAGCGCAGCCGCTTGGCCAGCAGCGAGCCGATGCCCATGGCGAAGACCATCACGGACAGGACCACGGAAGCCTGGGTGACCGAGTCGCCGATCAAATAGGAGGCGAGCGCGACCAGTTCGAGCTCGTACACCAGTCCGCAGGCGGCGCAGACGAAGACCGCCGCCAGGACGAGGAACCGGCCGGCATCGGGGCGCACGGGCAGGCACACCGCACTCGGGGGCGGTGACAACTGCTGTGGCCGGTCGATCATGCCGTAACGCTACGTCACTGTTCGCGGGCACCCTGTCACCCACACGGGTGCAACTAGGTGCAACTAGAGGGATGCGGGCTCGAGGAGGGACGGGGATGTGCGCCGGGCGGGCGAGAGGGCGCCCACGCGGGTGCGGGTGACGACGAGGCGGCCCTCCTGGGGGTAGGCGTGCCAGGTCCGCCAGCACACCTGCCCCTCGGACCGCTGCGCCATCATCGCGGTGAAGGCGTGGGGCGAGCCGGGGAACGTCCCGGCCAGCGAATGGGGATGGTCGGCGACCAGCGCCAGCAGTTCCTGCGCCCGGCCCGCGAACGAGCCCCGCGACAGCGTCTCGACGCGGGCGGCGAATTCGTACTCCCAGTCGCCGAGTCTCTTGGCGACGCCCAGCGGCAGCGGCGTACTGCTGCCGGGCATACAGGCGACGGTCTCGGAACAGCTGCTGCCGTCTTCCTGGAGCAGCACCTGGTGGGAGGCGCCCAGCAGCCGCAACTGCAGTTTCGCCCGGCCCAGTTCGAGGTCGAGAACGGCCAGGGCGGGGAGTGGCTCCCGGCCCAGCGCCCAGGCGAGGTCGGCGGCGCGGGTGTCGGTGTAGGCAGTCTGAAGGGTCGTAAGCATGGGTCGGCTCCGCAAGCATGCTTCGGCGGGGGTGGACACGTGGACCTGGGGCGCCCCTGACAGGGAGTTCAAGTGGATCCGGGGACCGCTCCGCTCGGGTCCGAGCTGGTCCAAGGGCTTGATGGTTCCAACAGGTTCCAACAGCGAGGGAATCACGAAGTAAGCGGCGCTCACCGCGTTTTTACCCAAGTTGGAGGGGTTTCCATCCCCTCGGGGGCCTTACGGTTCAACTGTTCAACAAAATGCTCCGGACGGGTCAACGTGACGCCCGTGGCCTCCGCGCGGTACCGGGGCGGGACGCCACTGCTGCCGCGTACCTCGACCACGTCGAAACGCCGCGGGGGCGAGATCCGACGGCACCGACACAACAAGGCACCCGGCGATGGTTGCCCACCGGGTGCCCTGTCGACGTGCGCGGACCAGCTGCCCCGTGTCAGCTGCCTCCGCCTCCGCAACCGCCGCCTCCGCCTCCGCCGCACGACGACCCGCCGCCGCAGGACGAGGATGAGCCACCGCCGCACGAGCTGCCGCCGCCGCCGTCACCGCCGGCCCACCAGCTGCCGCCGCCGCCCGCCCCGCCACTGCTCCGGGCCGTACGCCTGCGCCGTGTGCTGCTGCCGCCGCTGCTCCTGACCACCGAGACGATCACGACCAGCACGAAAATGCCCACCAGAATGCCGAAGAAAGCCGGCATCGCTCTCACCGTCCTCTCGTTCCCCCGAAGCGAGACCCCCGCGTCTTCGCGTGACCGCTTCTTGCGTGGGAGGGAGATGCCCTCGGCGTCTCGGGCCCAAAGCAGACTTGAGGAACTCCAGAGCTTGCGCACAGGATGGCGACCATGAACGCACGCGCGCCCGAGCCCCGGCCCCTGCTCAACCGCCGTCTCGCGGAGTTCGGCACGACGATCTTCGCGGAGATGTCGGCGCTGGCCCTGCGGACCGGATCGATCAACCTCGGCCAGGGATTCCCCGACACCGACGGACCCGACGAGATCCGGGAGGCCGCGGTCCGGGCGCTGCGCGACGGGCGCGGCAACCAGTACCCGCCGGGCCCCGGCGTGCCCGAGCTGCGCACCGCGATCGCCGACCACCAGCGCACCCGGTACGGCCTGGTCCACGACCCCGACACGGAGGTGCTGGTCACCGCGGGGGCGACCGAGGCCATCGCGGCCTCCCTCCTCGCGCTCGTCGAACCCGGCGACGAGGTCGTCGCGCTGGAGCCGTACTACGACTCGTACGCGGCCTGCATCGCGATGGCCGGCGGCCGCCGCGTGCCGGTGACGCTCCGGCCGCGCGACGGCGCGTACCACCTGGATCTCGACGAGCTGCGCGACGCCGTCACCGACCGGACCCGGCTGATCCTGCTGAACACCCCGCACAACCCGACCGGCACCGTGCTCAGCCGCGAGGAGCTGGCCGAGATCGCCCGGCTGGCCGTCGAGCGGGATCTGCTGGTCGTCACGGACGAGGTGTACGAGCACCTGGTCTTCGACGGCGAGCACACGCCGATCGCCACCTTCCCGAGGATGCGCGAGCGCACGGTCACCATCGGGTCGGCGGGCAAGACCTTCTCGTTCACCGGCTGGAAGGTCGGCTGGGTGACGGCCGCGCCGGAGCTCGTGGCCGCCGTGCGCTCGGCCAAGCAGTTCCTGACCTATGTGTCGGCCGGACCGTTCCAGTACGCGGTGGCCGAGGCCCTGCGGCTGCCTCAGACGTACTTCGACGGGCTCCGCGACGATCTGCGCGCGAAGCGGGACCTGCTGAGCGCGGGGCTCGCGGACGCCGGTTTCGCGGTCTACCGCCCCTCCGGGACGTACTTCGTCACCACCGACATCCGGCCGCTGGGCGAGGACGACGGCTTCGCGTTCTGCCGTGCGCTCCCCGAGCGGTGCGGTGTGGTCGCCATCCCCAACGCGGTCTTCTACGACCACCGCGACCAGGGAGCGCCCTTCGTCCGGTTCGCCTTCTGCAAGCGGGAGAACGTCCTCCAGGAGGCCGTGACCCGTCTCAAGGGGCTCGCTAGCGGCTAGGGCCGCGCCTGTCACGGCCGACACGCGTTCCTTCGACCGACCGGGTAGGAACCGGCCCTGTCGGCCGGTCAGCGCGTGCGTGTGCGGCCGCGGCCGCTCATGGTCGGATTGTCCGACCCATGTGCGCGCCCGGAGGTGCACCCTGTCCGCCGAGACTTTCGACCGAGCAGCGGCGGCGGGCGCACGGCCCGTACCCCGCTGGCGCGCCGCACTGCTGCGGGCGGCACCGGCGCTGGGGCTGTTCGCCGCGGCGCGGCTGACCGGACTGCTGGTGATGGCCGGCTGGGCCTGGCACATCGGGCGATCGCCGCGGGCGATCATCGCCCGGGCCTGGGACTCCGACTGGTACATGCTGATCGCCGAGCACGGGTACGGCCGCACGCTGTACTGGCCGGACGGCGCGGTCCAGAGCGACCTCGCCTTCTTCCCGCTCTACCCGGCGCTGATCCGGGCGGTGACCACTGTCCTGCCGGTGACCAGCGGGACCGCCGGGCTGCTCATCTCCTGGGCGGCGGCGGGCGCGGCGGCCTGGGGCATCTACGCCGTCGTGGAGCGGCTGCACGGACGGCGCACGGCGACCGTGACGGTGGTGCTGTGGGGACTGCTGCCCCACTCGATCGTGCTGTCCATGGCGTACACGGAGCCGGTGCTCACCGCCTTCGCCGCCTGGTCGCTGTACGCGGTGCTCACCCGCCGCTGGCTCTGGGCGGGAACGCTCGCGACGCTCGCCGGTCTGTCGCGGCCCAACGGGATCGCGGTGGCGGCGGCGGTCATGGCGGTGGCGGCGTACGCACTGGTACGGGCGGCCCGCGGGCACGAGAGGGCCGGGTGGCGCGTCTGGGCGGGCGCGGCCGTGGCCCCGCTCGGCTGGTGCGGCTACGTGCTCTCGGTCGGCTTCCGCAAGGGCGATGTGCTGGGCGGGTACTTCGCCGTACAGCGCGGCTGGACCTCGAAGTTCGACTTCGGGGCCGGGGCGCTGAAGGTGGTGCGCGACATCGTGCTGAAGCCGACGCTGTTCTCGCTGATGGTCGCGCTGATGGTGGTCGCGGCGGCAGTGCTGCTGTTCGCGCTGCTCGTCCTGGACCGGCCGCCGGCCGCGATCGCCGTCTACACGGCCGTGCTGCTGCTGATCACGCTCGGCGGCTCGGGCTTCTTCGAGTCGAAGCCGCGCTTCCTGCTGCCGGCCTTCCCGCTGCTGCTGCCGCTCGCCCGCGCGATGACGAAAGCCCGGCCCGGAACGGCGGTCGTGATGACCGCCGCCCTGGCCGGGCTCTCGTTCGCCTATGGGACGTATCTGCTGACGCTGTCCCCGATCGCGCTGTAGCCGGGGCTCAGGCGTCGTCGGCGGGCTTCTCCTCGGCCGGCTCCAGGCCGAGCTGCTCGACGAGCCACTTGTCGAACTCGATGGCGGCGCGCACCCAGCTGACGGTGGAGGACACGAAGTGCTCCAGGCTGACGCCCGTGCCGATCAGCATCTGCGCCTCGCCGATGAGACGGATGGTGGCGGGAGTCTCCTCCTCGTCGTGGAGGTGCGTGTAGACCTTGGGCCACAGGGTGCGGCGGTTCCAGTCGTCGATCACGTCGAGGATCTTCTGCTTCTCCTCGACGGGCAGCGGCCGGTCGTAGAAGGTCCGCACCGAGAAGACCTGCTGGTCGTCCTCGCCACGGAACATGAAGTACGTGCGGAATTCCTCCCACGGGGCGGCGAGGTCACCCTCGTCGTCGACGACGTACTTCAGCTCCATCTGGTCGAGGAGCTGCTTGACCAGGTCCTGGTCGGGAACGACGGGGCCCGCCGGTCCTGCGGCCTGAGGCTGGTTCTGGCCCCCGAAATTCGGAATCGAGGACGGATCGATGGTCACCGTGGATTTCCCTTCGTACGGATGTGGCCATCCTCCCCCATGCGACGCGGGGGCTGGCAACCCCTACCGGTGACGCGGCGCGATCTCCCCGCTCCGGGCCGAAGCCCGCAGCGGGGAGACGGAGAGCAAGGGCCGGAGCGCGGCCGGAGCCCTCAGAGCGTCTTGCCGGTCGCCGGCCCGACGATCAGACCGTCCCCGACACGGTCCACCCGGACCGTGTCGCCCTCGGTGACCTCGCCCGCCAGGATCTCCTTCGCCAGCCGGTCGCCGATCGCCGTCTGGACCAGGCGGCGCAGCGGCCGGGCACCGTATGCAGGGTCGTTGCCCTCGTCCGCGAGCCACTCCAGGGCCTCCGGCGTGATGTCCAGCGTGAGGCGGCGCTCCGCCAGGCGCTTGGCGAGCCGCTCGATCTGGAGCTTCGCGATCCGGGCCAGCTCGTCCTTCGACAGTGCGGAGAACACCACCAGGTCGTCGAGGCGGTTGAGGAACTCCGGCTTGAAGGAGGACCTCACGACCTCCAGGACCTGTTCCTTCTTCTGCTCCTCGCTGGTGAGCGGCTCCACCAGGTACTGACTGCCCAGGTTGGAGGTCAGGACCAGGATCGTGTTGCGGAAGTCGACCGTACGGCCCTGCCCGTCCGTGAGGCGGCCGTCGTCGAGCACCTGGAGCAGGATGTCGAAGACCTCGGGATGGGCCTTCTCCACCTCGTCCAGCAGCACGACGCTGTACGGGCGCCGGCGCACCGCCTCGGTGAGCTGGCCGCCCTCCTCGTACCCGATGTAGCCGGGAGGCGCGCCCACGAGGCGGGCGACGCTGTGCTTCTCGCCGTACTCCGACATGTCGATGCGGACCATGGCCCGCTCGTCGTCGAAGAGGAAGTCGGCGAGGGCCTTGGCCAGCTCGGTCTTGCCCACGCCCGTGGGGCCGAGGAAGAGGAACGAGCCCGTCGGGCGGTCCGGGTCGGCGATGCCGGCGCGGGTGCGCCGTACCGCGTCGGACACCGCCTCCACCGCTTCGGACTGGCCGATGAGCCGCCGGCCCAGCTCGGCCTCCATCCGCAGCAGCTTCTGCGTCTCGCCCTCCAACAGGCGTCCCGCCGGGATGCCTGTCCAGGAGCCGACCACGTCCGCGATGTCGTCGGGGCCGACCTCCTCCTTGACCATCGTGTCGTGGCGGACCTCGGCCTCGGCCTCGGATGCCTCCTCCAACTCCCGCTCGACGGAGGGGATCTCGCCGTACAGCAGCTTGGAGGCCGAGTCGAAGTCGCCGTCGCGCTGGGCGCGTTCGGCCTGGCCGCGCAGCTCGTCGAGCTTCTCCTTCAGCGCACCGACGCGGTTGAGACCCTCCTTCTCCTTCTCCCAGCGGGCGTTGAGGCCGCGCAGCTCCTCCTCCTTGTCGGCGAGGTCACGGCGCAGCTTCTCCAGCCGCTGCTTGGAGGCGGCGTCGGTCTCGTTCTTGAGCGCCAGCTCCTCCATCCGCAGCCGGTCGACGGCGCGCTGGAGTTCGTCGATCTCCAGCGGCGAGGAGTCGATCTCCATCCGCAGCCGGGACGCGGCCTCGTCCACCAGGTCGATCGCCTTGTCGGGCAGGAAGCGGGAGGTGATGTACCGGTCGGACAGCGTCGCCGCCGCGACCAGCGCGGAGTCGGCGATCTGGACCTTGTGGTGCGCCTCGTAGCGCCCCTTGAGACCGCGCAGGATCGCGATCGTGTCCTCGACGGTCGGCTCGGCGACCAGCACCTGCTGGAAGCGCCTCTCCAGCGCCGGGTCCTTCTCGATGCGTTCGCGGTACTCGTCGAGGGTCGTCGCGCCGACCATGCGCAGCTCACCGCGGGCGAGCATCGGCTTGAGCATGTTGCCCGCGTCCATCGCGGAGTCGCCGCCGGCGCCCGCGCCGACGACCGTGTGCAGCTCGTCGATGAACGTGATGATCTGTCCGTCGCTCGCCTTGATCTCGGAGAGCACGGTCTTGAGCCGCTCCTCGAACTCACCGCGGTACTTCGCACCTGCCACCATCGCGCCGAGGTCGAGGGCCACCAGCCGCTTGTTCTTGAGCGACTCGGGCACGTCCCCCTTCACGATCCGCTGGGCGAGCCCTTCGACGACGGCGGTCTTGCCGACGCCGGGCTCACCGATGAGCACCGGGTTGTTCTTGGTGCGCCGGGACAGCACCTGCACGACCCGGCGGATCTCCTGGTCCCGGCCGATGACCGGGTCGAGCTTGCCTTCGCGGGCCGCGGCCGTGAAGTCCGTACCGAACTTCTCCAGCGCCTTGTACTGACCCTCGGGATCGGGGGTGGTCACCCGTCGTCCTCCCCTTGCCGTCTCGAACGCGTCCAGCAGTTTCTTCGCCGACGCGCCCTGCTGCGCCAGCACTTCACCGGCAGCCCCGCCCTTGGCCGCGAGGCCGATCAGCAGATGCTCGGTGGAGAGATAGTCGTCGCCGAGCTCCTTGGCCCGCTGTCCCGCGTCGGCGACGACGGCGAGCAGCTCGCGGTTGGGCTGCGGCGGAGCGACGGTGGACCCCGTGACACTGGGCTGCGCGGCCAGCAGCCGCTCCGCCCCGGACCGCACGGCGGCCTGGTCCGCGTCCACGGCGGCCAGCAGATCGGTGATGTTGGCGTTGTCCTCACCCGTGAGGAGCGCCAGCAGCAGATGTGCGGGGGTGAGATCGGGATGGCCCGCGGTCACCGCCTGGCTGGTGGCGGCGTTGATGGCATCCCGGCTCTTGTTGGTCAGCTCGGCGTCCACGTGCGCTCTCTCCTCCTTGCGGGTGGGGATGTTCCCTCAACACTGACTCAGCGAACTTGCACAAAGTTGAGTCTATTCCACTCAACCAGTGGCGTGTGACCGCGGCATGGCCTTCGGCCCGCCTCGCCCCGGGCCGGTCCGCCTAGCCTGGGGCCATGGCCACAGACGTATCCCCTCTCAGTCCCGAGTACCTCGCGTTCTGGCGTGAACACCATCTCTGCACCCTCACGACCCTGCGGCCGGACGGCAGCCCGCATGTCGTGCCGGTGGGGGTGACCTTCGACCCGGAGACGGGGACCGCACGGGTGATCGCCAACCGGCACACGCGCAAGGTGGCCCATGTGCTGGCGTCGGCTCCCGCGGATTCAGAGGCGGAAGATGCGCAGGGGCAGGGCGCCCGGGTGGCCGTCTGCCAGGTCGACCGCAGGCGCTGGGCGACGCTGGAGGGCCGGGCGAGGGTGCGCACGGAGCCGGACGCGGTCGAGGACGCGGTACTGCGCTACGCGGAGCGCTACGGGCGGATGCCGAAGCCCAACCCGGACCGGGTGCTCATCGAGATCGCCGTGGAGCGGGCCCTCGGCAAGGCCTGACCGGAGCGCCGGCCGGCCGGGGCACCGCGGCGCAAAGGCGCGGGGGAAGCGCGGCGGAGCAGTGCGGGACATGCACAGCGGCGCCATCGTGTTTCAGGTCCACGATGGCGCCGCTGTGTGGGGGAAGCACCCGAGCGATTTACAACGACGGGGGAATCGCTCAGGCACTGCGGGGGGTGGCAGTGGTGGTGTCGGGCTCGACCATCTGGTGGTCTCGCTGGTCGAGATTGACAAAAATCATGCCGTAGCGGATGGCGCAGCGAACGGGCTGCGGCGCTCCACGGGGCCGGCGAAGGCACCGGTAGGCACGGACGTCCTCGTCCTCCTCGCGCGCCACGACGATCGGCTCTCCGAACAGGGTGACCATCAACGAGTCGCCACGGTGGGGGATTGCCGTGACGAGGTCGATGAAATGCCACCCCGATCGATAGGCCGTAGCCATCTCGCGCCGGAAGACCCGGTCGTCCGGGGGAACCGTCATGCTTCTGTGCTGGTCGGAGGGACAACTCCCCAGGAAGGCTCGCCAAGGTCGTCTGCGACCTTCGCGGGCGCCGAGGCACCCCAGGACGGCTCTGGCGGAATTCCCGCCACTTGACCCGTGGGCACGGAGGCGGCCTGCGCCGTCGCCACCGTGTCGGCGGAAGTGCCGCTCCAGGAGGTCTCGCCGGAAGCCACCGCGCCTAGCGCGGCCGCCGCTAGGGCAAAAGCACAAAGAGCACGTAGCGTCCTAGACATGGGTGATCTCCACCTCTTTTGATCATTCCTCCTCCCCCGCGAATAAGACGATGTCTCACTCCGAACGCTTGCACCAGCGACGGCAGGCATCATGTTCCTGTATTGCAGGAGCCTGAGGGGGTGCGTATGACAGCAAACGAGGGCGAAACCGGACACTCTCACGCAGACGGTGAGCTGTGCGAAGCGGGGAAAAGTCTGTACATCACCGCTCTGCGTACCGGGCGTATAGCCCGGTCAGAGGCAGCAGCCACACCGTGCCTCTTCGATCTCGCCCTGCTGCACCCGGATCCCGACGACGCCCAGTGGCTCCGGCCGGTTCCGCCGACCACCGCGCTGACACAGCTGATACACCCCATCGAGCGGGAGATCCAAGAGCGCAGACGGCGAACTGTCGCTCTGACCGATGCTCTTGAGCCATTCATGGCGTTCACCGCTCAGAACTCCACCGTCCCACAGGGGATCACGGTCCTCGAAGGCCTCAACCGGATCAACACAACCCTCGACCAAGTCACCGCAGACTGCACCGAGGAGCTTCTCACGGTCCAGCCCGGCAGCGGGCGGCAACCGCATGTTCTGGAGAAGGCCCTGCGCAGGGTGGAACCGCTGATCGAACGGGGCGTACGGATGCGCACGCTCTACCAGCACACCGCCCGCCATCACCCCGCCACGCTCGCCTACATGGAGGCGGTCGCGCCGGCCGGAGTGGAGGTGCGCACCCTGGAGGAGATCATCGAGCGGTTGATCATCATCGACCGCAAAGTCGCGTTCATCCCCGCGAGCAGCGACCGGCTGTCCGCCCTGGAGCTGCGGCACAAGGGGATCGTCGAGTATCTCGTCGGTGTCTTCGAGCAGTTCTGGCTGCACGGCATCCCGTGGGAGGAGCCGATCTCGTACGGACCGGTCGTCGACGGCATCACCGGTGTCCAGCGTTCCATCGCGAAACTGCTGGTCGAAGGCCATGTGGACGAGGCGATCGCACGGCGTCTGGGGATGAACGTGCGGACCTGCCGGGCCCATATCGCCAAGCTGGGCTCGTCGCTCGGCAGCGGCAGCCGGGCCCAACTGGGCTATCTGATCGCCCGGTCGGGGATTCTGGAGCAGGATTCGGAGTCGATTCCCGTCAGCCGCTGACGCGTTCGGGGCGGCGCACAGACGACCGGAATCCGTCGCCCCGGGGGGCGGGGCGACGGATGGTGTGCCAGATGTGTGCATGGCCGCGCCGGACGGCAACAGATGCCGGAGGGCGCGTGGTCGCGGCAGGCGGGGTGCCGGTGCGTCAGGCGGGCGCGTGGTCGCGGCAGGCGGCTGCCGGTGCGTCAGGCGGGCGCGTGGTCGCGGCAGGCGGCTGCCGGTGCGTCAGGAGGGCGCGTGGTCGCGGCAGGCAGCGACGATCTCCTCCAGATCGGCGACGGCCGCGGGCACTCCCTCGGTCAGCAGCACACCCGCCGGGTTCAGCATCACCTCGTCCACCCCGGCGGCCCGGTATCCGGCGAGCGCTTCGGCGATCTCCCGCGGGGTGCCGGTGACGACGACCTGATGGTCCAGGAGCGCGGCCGCGCTCGCCGCCGGGTCGTGCGGGTCGACGGCGACGCCCGCGCGACTCAGCATCGCGGCGTAGTGCGGAGCCCTGAGGTGCTCGCCGGCCGCGGCGAGCGCGATCCGTCGGGGGTCCCGGCCGGGACGGGCCACGGCCACATGGACGGCCGTCGCGATCCGGGGCCGTACGGGCCCGTCGGCAGCCCTCTGACGCCCTGCGGCACCCTCGGTCAACGCGGGGGCCAGCACCCCCTCGATGTAGCGCGGAGGGGTCATCCAGGTGATGGCCACATCCGCCACGGCACCCGCGGTACGTGCCATCCCCGGCCGCAGCACTCCGGCACCGATCTCGACGGGGGAATGGCCGAGCGGCAACAGCGCTCCGTGAAGCCGGTGGTAGGGCCCGTCGTGCTCGACCCGGTCGCCGTCGAGCAGGGCCCGCACCGAGGTCAGATAGTCGTGCACCGCCGTGCGGGGACTGGCGTACGGGCTACCGGTGAGCCCGGCCACGAAGCCCGGATTGCCGATCCCGTAGCCGGCGACGACGGGTTCACCGGTGAGCAGCGCGAGTGAACGGGCCTGCAACGCGGCCTCGTACGGGTGCCGCAGCGGCAGCAGCGTCACCGAGGTACCGAGCGGGACGTTGTGGCCCATGCCCGCGAGGTAGGCCATGACCTGGTGGGTCTCCGCCTTGAACGACTGGCACAGCCACAGCCTGCGGGCGCCGGTGCGCTGCACCAGTGCGGCGAAGGGTGCCACCAGTTCGGGGTGGTCGGGCTGGAGCGGGTAGAGAACCGCGGGATTCGTCGGGGAATTAGCGGAGTTCGAGAAGTTCGGGGTGCTCATCGGCCTTCCTCGTCATAGGTCGCGATCACGGCTCTCGACGGATCGAGGAAGTGAGCCGCCGCAGCAGCCACTTGGGCGTGGGTGACCTCGGCGAGCACACCGCGGTAGGCGTCCAGCCAGTCGAGCGGGAGTCCCGCCGCGGCGAAGCCGGCCAGCGCGCTCGCCTCCTCCGTCCGGGTGGCCAGGGCGAAGCGGGTGAACCCGGTGGCGTAGGCGCGGGCCCGCTCCACCTCCCGCGCCGTGGGACCGGCGTCGGCCAGCTCACGCAGGACGTCGGTGACCTCCACGGCCGTCCGGGCCGCCGTGCCCGGGGCGCCCGAGCACTCGACCTCCAGCCAGCAGCCCGCGCGGTACTCGCGCACTTCCGCACAGACCGCGTACGCGAGCCCGTGGCGGTCCCGCAGCCGCCGGGCGAGACGCGACGAGGCGTGTCCGCCGAGCACCAACTGTGCCAGATGCAGGGGCGCGTGGCCCGGATCCGCCGCCGACACCGCCGGTCCCGCGGTCAGCACCATCGCCTGTGCGGGGTCGTGCGAGGAGAGGGTGACCCGGCCCGGGAACGGCTCGGCCCGCTCGAAGCGGGGCAGCGTCAGCCCGGACGGCCCACCGCTCCAGCGTTCCAGGCGCTCCCCCGCAAGACGCAGCGCCTGCTGCGGATCGCGGTCCGACATCAGCAGCAGGACGGCCCCGTCGGGAACGACGGCGCGGGCGTGCAGCGCCTCGACCTCACGCCGGGACGGCGGTTCGTCGACGGAGGCGGAGCGGGGGCGGGTGAGCGGATGGCTGCCGAAGGCGTGCGCGAGCACCGAACCCCGCAGCCTCCCCAGCGGCCCCGGAGCCCGGGACGCACCGGCTCCGCGCCGCCGGGCCAGGGCGAGTTCGTCGTCCGTGTACCGGGGGCGCGTCAGGAGATCGGCCAGCAGGTCCAGCGCGCCGGGCAGCCCGGGCGAGAGCACGCTCGTCGCGAGGACCATGGATTCGGCGGTCACGACGGTGCTCAGCTCCGCGCCCAGATCCGCCGCGCGGTCGGCGACGTCCTGCCGGGTGCGCGCCGGGCCTCGGGTCCCCGTGCCCAGGCAGGCGGCGAGGAGTTCCCGGGTGGCGGCGAGCCGGCTGTCGGCGCACGCGTACGGCAGGACGAGCCGGGTCTCGGCGAGCGGAGCGCCGGGGGCCAGGACGGCCACCAGGCGCAGCCCGTTCGCGAGGACGGTCTCGGCGGTCTCGCGGTTCACCGCGGCCCTCCTACGAGTTCGGTCACCGTGGGCGGGGCGGCGAGCAGCGCCCGGGCGGCGTCGGCCACCTGGAACGTGGTCACCGCGGCCAGTTCGGCGGCGGGCGTGGCGGGGTGGCCGCCGAAGAGCAGCGCGGCGCGGCCGTGGCCGACCGCCCGCGCGACGAGCGAGTCCTCCTGCCGGTGCGCGGCGACGAGGAGGGAGTTGACGGCACGGCGGTGTGCGTCGGCGTCCACCGGTGCGTCGGCGACGGCACGCAGCACGTCGCGCCACGCGTCGACGGCCTCCGCCGCTCCGACGCCCCGGTCGCACGCCATCCGTACGAGGGCAACGTCGGGTGCTGCCGAGGCGAGCCACTGCCCGTACAGGCCGCAGCTCATACCGGCGGCGGTGAACCGCGGATCGCGCCGGACCAGGCGCGGGAAGTGCGAGCGCGCCAGGACCTCGGCGAGGACGACGTGGGCGAGGTAGGCGGAGCGGGAGGAGACGGGGTCGGGAAGGCGGTGGCCGAGGGCGACACCGTCGGCGGCGGGCGGAGACGGGGTGAGGGGGAGAGACGCGGGGTCCGTCGCGGGCCACGCGGGGGCCGTCGCAGGGCGCGCGCTCCGGGGCGGCGGGGTGGTCGCCGTCCCGTCCGGCGCGGGCCGCACTCCCGCGAACAGCGCGCCGGCCCTTGCCGCCACCGCCGCCGTGTCGATGTCGCCCACGACCGAGAGGACCATCCGGTCCGCCGTGTAGTGGCGGCCGAAGAAGGCCAGGGCCTCCTCCCGCTTCGTACGCGCCAGTTCGGACGCCGTGCCGAAGCTGTCCCGGGCGCCGGGTACGACGGACGCCAGGACGGTGTCCCAGATCCGGCTGCCCGCCGCACCGCGGATCTCCTCGGCGATCACATCCGTCTCGGTGCGGACGGCCTCGGCGGACGGCGCGAACTCCCGCAGCCGCCGCGCCTCCCAGGCCAGCACATCGTCGAGCATCGACGCCGGCACCGTCGTGTGGAAGACCGTGTGGTCGCGGTGGGTCTCGGCGTTGCACACCCCGCCCGCGCCCTCGACCCTCGCGACATGGCTGTCCGGCGCGTCGACCGCGGAGGCGCCACCGTCGTACGTCTCGTACGTCTCATGCGTCTCGTAGGTCTCCGAGCGCGGGAACATCAGGTGCTCCACCAGGTGCGCCATGCCGTGGCGGCCGGGCGGGTCGTCGTCGCCGCCCGCCGCCACGGTGAGCGCGACGGCCGCGAGGCCGCGCGCGTACGGAACGGACTCGACGACCAGGCCCGGGCCGTCGGCCGGCCGCCCGACGTGCGGGCTCACGTCAGCGGCCGGAACACGGAGACGCACATCTTGCGGCTGTCGCCACCGTCGAAGGGCTGCTCGCGCCAGCCCGCGTACCGCGCGGTGAGTTCCAGGCCCGCGATCGCGGCCAGCAGGTCCAGCTCGCTCGGCCACAGGTACCGCATGACCGTCGTCGCGGACCGGGGCGCATCGCCGTCCAGGAACAGGGTGTTCTGGAGCATCATGTTCTGCGACGCGGGCAGCACGCCGATGGACTCGATCATCACTCCGCGGTCGCCGACGGGGTAGGTGGTGACCTCGTTGCTCTTGCGCACGTGGTGGTCGCTGGGGTCGAACGTCTCGACCACCACCGCGCCGTCAACCGCCGTGTGCCGGGCGATCGCGTGCATCAGGGCGATCTGCTCGTCCACCGCCATCGCGCAGCACAGGACGTTGAAGGGCGCGAGGACGACATCGAAGGTCCGGCCGAGGTCCATGCCGGCGAAGTCGCCGCGCACCGGGGTGATCCGGCCTTCGGGGTCCTTCTCGGCGAGCCGGGCGAGCATGCCCTCGGACGACTCGACGCCATGGACCCGAAAGCCCTGGTCGGCGAGGGGAATCGCCACCCGGCCGGTGCCCACGCCCAGTTCGAGGACGCTCGCACCCTGCGAGGTGAGCGTGAGGAGGAACTCCCCGATGTCGGCGAGATCCGGTGTGGCGGGGTAGATGTCGTCGTACACCGCGGCGAGCGCGTCGCTGTAGGCGGTGGTGACGGCGGCTCCCAACCCGCCCGCTCCGAACCCGGCCGTGTCCGCGGGCAGTCCGGTGGCCCCGGCCGCGTCGGTGTCCGCGGGCAGTCCGCTCGCCGGTTCAGCGGTCTCGGTCGTCATCTCGGCTTCCTTCGTTCGCGGTGAGGTTGTTCTCGGGGTGGAGCGGGTCGATGCCCGCCTCGCTGAAGGCACGGGCGACGCGCTCCTCCAGCGATCCGGCGCCCGGCTCGGTGTCGGACGTCTCGTGGTCCGCTGTCGCGTGGTCGACGAGTGCCGTTGCCAGCGCAAAGCTTCGGTGCTGGCCGAAACTCATCCCTCCGTGCCCCGGCCGCGGGTCCTGCGGGTCCCATGCCGCCGCCGCTCCGGGCGCGAGCCGCCGGGTGAAGAGCGAGGTGCTCTCACCGGCCCCGAGCCCCGCGACAGCCTCGACGACGGCGGCCTCCGCCTCTTCGTGGCGGCCGTGCAGATAGATCACGATGCCGTCCCGGCGCGGGAAGTCGTCCGGGTCGGAGAGCGCCTTCGCGTGGTACCGCGCCCCGGTCCGCTCCAGCGCCGTGAGCGCGGCGGCCCACAGCCGTACCGCGCAGTCCGTGTCCGTCGCGTGCAGAAAGAGGCGGCGCACGGGACCCGCGGGACCGGGCAGGGCGCGGGAGCCCATGACGTAGAAGAAGCCGGGCGACAGCGCCGGACGGCTCGCCTCCAGTGCCAGGTCGACGAGCTGCCCGGGCTCGCAGGGGCCGGGGGTGAGCAGCCGGTCCGCGGACACGCGGGCGGTGATCTCCGGGAGCCGTACGACGAGTTGGTCACCGTCCGGGCGGCGCAGCACCTCGATCAGCCGGCCGCGCACGGGTGTCGTGGCGTGCGGCACCCCGGCGGCGAGCCGCTCCTCGAGACCGGCGTCGCGCAGGTTCCGGCGCGGCGGGGTGTCCGTCTCCCGGCGGTGGGCGCCGTTGCCGGCGTGGAACTCCTCGTACAGCGCGTTGCTGAGCCGCCCGCGCAGATCGCGTGGACTGTCCGCGGTCAGCGGACGGCCCGCGACGGCGGCCGCGAGGCCGTCGGCGCGCACGGACACCCGGTCCAGGGCGGCGGCGATCCGCGGGGCCAACAGCTGTGCGGGCGCTTCGGCGGTGAGGGTCATCGGGTGCTCCCGGACGGAGGGCCGAGCCGCAGCGTCGCGACGGCGGCGGCGGGGTCGAGCAGAAGGGTGCGGCCGATACCGGCCGCCGCGCGGGCGACGGGGTTGAGGACGGCGTGCGCCTGCGCGGTGGCGATCAGGCGGTCGTACAGATGCCAGCCCGCGAAGGCGACCGCCCGCTCGGCGAGACCCGGATCGGGGTCGCGGCACTCCAGATAGCCCTGCCAGAACGCCGCGATCCGGGGGATGTGGCGGCGCAGCCCAGCCGATCCGCGCTCGACGATCTCCTCGTGCGTGAGGTCGAAGCCGAGAGCCGGGGCGTCCTTGTCGCCGGTCGGCGCGAACACCGAGTACGTCGCCTGGAACAGCCACTCCCCGGCGAACGCGCCCACGTCACGGGCGGCGTCGGCCAGCCGGAACTCCTCCCAGTCGCACAGATGCAGCGTGCCCTCGTGCAGGATGAACTGGTCGAAGCGCAGGTCGCAGTGGGCCGGTGTGCGCGGCGCCGCGCGCTCCGCCTCCCGCAGCCGCCGCAGCGCGGCGACGGCCTCCGCGTCGTCCTGGACGAGCTTCCACGCGGCGATCTGCGCCATGCTGCGGTCGCCGACCTCGCTCCAGGGGAACGCCTCCAGCCACCGCAGCGGCGGCAGCGGCGCGTCGCTCGTGTCGATCCCCTCCGCGCCCTGCGGGTCGAGGGAGTGCAGGGTGGCGACGGCCCGGCCGGCGGCCCGGCACAGGTCCTCGCCGAAGTCGCCGTCGAGGGCGGCCTCCGAGCCGGATCGCGCGCCGGGCAGCAGCCGGTAGGCGCTGATCGCCGCGTCCTCGTGGGTGCCGAGGTGCTCGGGACAGCGCAGCGGGGATTCCGGTGCCAGACCGGCCGCCAACTGCTCGAAGACAAGGGCGCGTTGCAGTTCGGGGCTGGTGCCGTCGGGGCCGCGGGCCACGCTCTTGACGAAGACCTGTGCGCCGCTGCCGGTCGTACCGGCCCAGTTGTCGTTGCGTCCGCCGAACGACGTGAGCCCGTCGGGCACGAACGGCCCGAGGCCCAGACGCTCCAGCAGCTCGTTCACCTGCGGCGCGGCCTCGGTGGGCCGGTACCGCAGCAGTGCAGGCTCGGTCGTGGTGGTCATGACTCTCCCTGGGGGACCGCCCGGCGGCCCTCCTCGTCGATCAGCTCGGCGGTGAAGTCGAGATAGCCGTGCAGTTCGTCGCTCCAACCGCCGAAGGTGGCGAAGTCCTGCATGTGTGTGGCGACGCGCAGCACGGCGCACCGACCGACGGCGACCGGGTCGGGGCCCGGACCGTACGCGTCGAGAAAGCCGCGCCGCAGATCGTCGTTGCCGAAGTACGGCATGGCCCAGGCGAGTTCGACGAGGTCGCCGAGCATCCACCCGAGGTCCAGTTCGGGCCGGCCCACGGCCAGGTCCTCGCCGGTCAGCAGCGCCACGCGGCCCCGGCTCAGGGGCGGTACCAGCGCGCCGACGGAGGCCCAGCCGTGGACCAGGTGTGTGTCCCGCACTGCGTCGTCCGCCCAGGAGGCCAGCCGCGCGGTCCGCCGCTCGCCCCAGACGTCCCGGGCGTGCTCCCGCAACCGCTGTGCCGATTCCGGGAGTTGTTCCCCCGAGATCCACGCGGCGAGCCGTCGCAGCCCGGGCGGCATCCGCGGCGGGCCCGGTACAGGGACCCGGTGCACCGCCCGCAGGGTGCGGGCGGCCGACACCAGCGAGTGGGCGGCCAGCCGTCTGGCCTGCGGGCGGGGGTCCCGCAGCCAGGCGGCGAGGGAGGCCGAGCCGGCGGCCCGGTGGAGCAGCCCGTCGCCGTACGGTTCCGCGACAGCCGCGAGGGCGGCCCCGGTCCCGGGACCGAGGTGCGGTACGAGGGGTGCGAGAGGTGCGGTGAGCGGCCGGGCCGCGAGCGGTCCCGGCAGATGCCACCAGAGGAATCCGCCGGCAGGATCGCGCAGGACCCGGGTGAGCTGGAGATCCGTCCCGTACTCGGCGACGGGAGCCGCGGTGGTCACACGGCCGCCTTCGCCGTGGCGCGTTCGACGCACAGGTCGTACAGCTCGTTCAGCGGCGCCGCACCGCCGTCCGCGACCTCTCCCGTACTGGCGCTCTCGGCGACGATCGTGGGCGCGAGCACCACGCCCGGCCGGTTCCGCAGCACCTCCAGATGTCCTTGGACCACGGGGCTCCCCAGGGAACCGGGCGGAAGCGAGGGTGCGACACCCACGAGGGCGTCGGTGGAGTGGAGGGCCAGCATCAGCGGTGTGTCGGCGACACCGAGGGCGAACCTGCTCACGAAATTCAGGGTGGCGGGATGCACCAGGACGAGATCGGCCCAGCCGGCGATGTCCACATGCGGGACATCCGGCCCGGAGAACTCGTTCCAGTCGTCGACGACGACATCCCTTTTGGACAGGACGGAGACCGCGTCCCGGGAAACGAAACGACAGGCGGACCGGGTGAGTGCGACCCGTATCTCCGTACCGGGAAGGGAATTGTTCAGCCAGTTGATCCAGAAGGGCAGAAAGGCCACCTGGAGCGCTCCCGTTCCGACGACGAGTACGCGCCCGAACCGGGTGTCCGGAAGATCCATGACGCCTCCTCGTGGGCTCGGCGGACGGGACGGGGCCGGGGGGGGGCGGGCCCGCGCCGCGGGCGCGGGCCGCGCCGCCACCCGGGCGGACCTCGACCAGGTGTGCCGAAAAAACAATGCGCGGGGAACGGGCCCCTGCGGCGC
>NZ_JBHXSL010000004.1:0-146522 GCF_042714725.1 Streptomyces sp. NPDC058685 | reverse complement strand
GGGGGGCCCTCAACACCTCCCCGGCCCCCGGGGGGTGCGGGGGGGGGGGGGGGGGCGGGGCCCGGGCGGGCCGCGCGGGCGCGCCGGCCGGACCCCGAGGCTCAGCTCACGGCAGGCGTGATCAGCACTTCTTCTCGACGGTCTTCGCGGCGAGGGAGCCGAGCGCGGCGGCACACTGCTGCGAGGAGCGGGCGGTGATGATGGTGGCGCGGATGGCCCACGGGATGGTGGGGCTGAACGCCGGGGCGGCCTCCTTGCCGTCGTGCAGGCCCAGCTCCTCGGCCGAGGTGTAGGCGGTGTAGCCGTCGAACAGGTCCTTCTCGGAAACGTTCTGCATGAGAATTCCTTCGGTGGGTAATGGCCCTTGAGGGCTTGTCCGTTGCGGACAGATCGATAGTGGCCCACCTCGTGGACGCGGCACCATTGGCTGTTGCGGCAACGACCGTTGCGGCATTGCCGTTCGGGGCATAGCCGGTCCCGGCATAGCCGCAAGCGCCAATTCCCCGCGCACATATAGAGGGACTAGAAATACCGGGGTGAACACACCTGACGCAGAACAGCCTCCGGCCGAGCGGCCCGCGCTGCGCGCGCTGCTCTCGTATGCGCGGCCGCACCGCGGAGTCCTCTCGGTGGTGCTGCTGCTGACCCTGCTGGGCAGCGCCGCCGGCCTCGCCCAGCCCATGGTCATCCAGTCGGTCCTCACCAAGCTGATGACCGGCAGCAGCCTGCGCGACGACATCCTTCTCCTGGTCGGGCTGCTGGTCCTGTCGGTGGGACTCATGTGGTCCCAGGCCTGGTTGAGCGAGCGCACCGCGGAACGCGTGGTCCTCCAGGTCCGCCGCGGCCTCATCTCCCGGCTGATCCGGCTGCGCACCGGCGAGCTGGACCGCACCGAACCGGGCGG
The DNA here is from genome assembly GCF_042714725.1 of Streptomyces sp. NPDC058685. Classification (NCBI taxonomy): domain Bacteria; kingdom Bacillati; phylum Actinomycetota; class Actinomycetes; order Kitasatosporales; family Streptomycetaceae; genus Streptomyces; species Streptomyces sp. NPDC058685. The sequence continues at coordinate 145,618 of NZ_JBHXSL010000004.1, read as the reverse complement.
CCTGACCACCCGCGTCACGTCCGACTCCACGCTCGTGCAGCACGCGGCCACCGGCGGGCTCATCCAGCTCGTCGACGGATCGATCCATCTGCTCGCCACCATCGTGCTGATGGGCATCACCAGCCTGCCGCTGCTCGGCATCACCTCGGGTGTGCTGCTCGTCATCGGTGTCGCCATGGGTGTGGTCATGCCGCGCATCCGCCGGGTCACCACCGAGGCTCAGCGCTCCGTCGGCGACATCGGCGCCGCCCTCGACCGCTCGCTGGGTGCCGCCCGCACCGTGAAGGCCAACGGCGGTGAGGCGAAGGAGACCGAACGGGCCACGGCCGCCGCCGAGGACGCCTATCGCGCCGGACTCACCGGCGCCCGTTACCACGCCATGATCGCCGTGCTCTCCGGCCTGATCGTGCAGGCGTCGTTCCTCGCGGTCATCGGCTTCGGCGGCGCGCTCGTCGCCACCGGCACCCTGGACCTGGCGGCCCTGATCGGCTTCCTGCTCTATCTGTTCAACCTGGGCGGTCCCGTGCTCTCCCTCGTCGGCGGAACGACCGCGCTCCAGCAGGGACTCGGCGCCCTCGCCCGTATCGAGGAGGTGCGCGGGATGGAGGCGGAGGACGACGTGGACGACCAGCCCGCCGCCCCGGTCGGCCCGCCGCCGCGGGTCACCGTCGAGAACCTGACGTTCGGCTATCCCGGGCGGACGCCCACGCTCGTGGGCACCAGTTTCACCGCGCCCGCCGGCCGCATCACGGCGATCGTGGGCCCCTCGGGCTCGGGGAAGACCACCGTCTTCTCCCTGATCCAGCGGTTCTACGACCTGGACGGCGGCAGCATCCTCCTCGACGGCACCGACATCCGCTCGTTCACCCGGGCCGAGCTCAGGCGCCGTATCGCCTATGTCGAACAGGACTCCCCTATGCTCGCCGGCACGATCCGGGAGAACCTCCTCTACTCCGCTCCCGACGCGAGCGAGACGGACATCGCGGACGTGCTGCGCAAGACACTCCTGGACGGCTTCGTGGCGGGCCTGCCCGACGGGCTCGACACCGCCATCGGCTCCCGCGGGCTCGCCCTGTCGGGCGGAGAACGCCAACGCCTCGCCATCGCCCGCGCGTTGCTGCGCCGGCCCCAGGTACTCCTCCTCGACGAGGTCACCGCGCATCTGGACGGCCTGAGCGAGACGGCTCTGCGCAAGACGGTCGAACAGGCCGCCGAGGACTGCACGGTGCTGCTCATCGCGCACCGGCTGTCCACCGTGACCTCCGCCGACCAGCTGATCCTCTTCGAGGGCGGCCGGGTTCGCGACCACGGCCTGCACCAGGACCTGCTCGCAAGGAATGATCTCTACCGGGACCTCACCGCGACCCAACTGGCCGCGGCCCACTGAGCACCACCCGACACACTGTTGTGAACCGTCAGTTCTGACCACGCTGAAGGACCGAAGGACCCCCCATGAACGACACCGCCCCCACACCCGCCCCCGTCCAGGACGACCGCTTCGGAGAGCTGCGCGTCCGGCTGGAGGGCCAGGAATCCCTGCTGGTCGAGGGCGAGGCGATCCCCCGGATCACCCTCGACCGCGCGCCGGACTCGGAGAAGGACGAGCACATCGCCATCGGCACCCGCGACCCCGGGCAGCTGACCCTGCGGATCGACGGGACCCAGGCGAAGCTGACCCCCTCCAAGGGCCGTCTGACCCGGCGTTCGTACGCCGTGGACGTCGACCACGCGGGCACGTCGTACCGCCTGGTCCCGGACTCCGTCCCGAGCAGCCGCCTCGTACGCGACGGCCTGCACATCGGCGACTTCTCCTCGGACGGCGACGGCCGGGTGATAGCGGAGTGGCGCGAGGACGCGAAGGTCGAGCCGCTGGACGCGGCGGTGGGCTACGCCCTCGCGGCGGCCTTCGGCACGGGCGCCCAGCCGATGTGGATGATGGCGATCGACGCGGTGGCCACGGCCCTTCCGTAGCAGGGGACTTCGGGCGCTCCGGGGATGCTCCGGAGCGCTGAGCCGTCCGTACGATCCCGTGGCCGCGGGCTGTCCCGGACGCGGGCGCCCGCAGACGCGAAAACGCCGGACGGGCGGGGGAGGTCCCCGGCCCGTCCGGCGTTCGCACGCTCGGCGCGCTCACGCGCGATCGTCCCACCGTCAGACGCGTACGCCCCTGATGTCGTCCGCGTACAGGTTCGACACGAGCGCCGCCTCGAAGCGCGACTTCAGATTCAGCTTCCGCACGATGCTCGTCGTGTGCGCCCTCACCGTGCGTTCGGCGATCCCCAGCCGGCGCGCCACCCACCGGTTCTGCTCGCCGCTCGCCAGCAGGAGCAGCACCTCCAGCTCACGCTCCGTGAGCCGGGTGAAGTCCAGTACGTGTCGATCGGTCACTGATATCAAGGCTGCCTCCTTCATTGATCGTTCACCGTCCCCCGTCCATCGACCGGTCCGGGCCCTCGCAACGTCTTTACCGTTGAATTACCCTCTCCTTGATCACTTCGGTGGCTCGCGCAGCATCTGACCCATGCCCGGCGGGCCATCGGCAGGACGGCACGGGGGGCAACAGTGAGCGGCGCAAGCCTGTCCATACTCGGACTGACAGCCACGGAGGAGCGTGTCTACCGGCACTTCCTGAGGAATCCGGACACCTCCGCCGAGGACATCCATGTCCTCCTCCACGCAGCGCGCGAGGAAGTCGAAAAGGTGCTGGAGCGGCTCACGGAACTGAGCCTGCTGCGCACGGGAGAGGCCGGCGGGACCGTCGCCGCCGACCCGGAGAACGCGGTGGACCGCCTCACCGATCTGCGGCTGCGCGAACTGCACGACCAGCTCCGCCAGGTCACCCAGTCCCGGCATCTGATCGCCGGGCTGCGGGCCGAGCAGGACGCGCGCCCGCTCGTGACCCAGGGGGTCGAACGGCTGGAGGTCCTCGCCAGGCTCCGCGACCGGATCGACGACCTGGCCTTCTTCGCCCGCGAGGAGATCCTCTCCGTCGAGCCGTACACGGCTCTGACCCCGGAGAACATCGCGCACTCCCGGCCGCTCGACACCCGCTGTCTGCGGCGCGGTGTGCGCATCCGCAGCGTGGTGCTGCGCGAGGCGCTCGACCACCCTCCGACCGTCGCCTATCTGCGCGAACTGACCGTGCAGGGCGCGGTGATCCGCGTCGCCGGCAGCCTCTCGGAGCGCATCCTCGTCTACGACCGGCAGACCGCGCTGGTCCCCGTCGATCCGGTGGACACCGCCCGCGGCGCGCTGGTCACCCAGCAGGCCGGGCTGGTCTCCAACATCCTGGCGCTCTTCGAGAAGATCTGGGACCACGCGACGGATCTGCCCGCCCTCACGGACACCGAGTCCGCGTCGTCGGGCGTGCTCTCCGGTGTAGAGCAGCAGGTCCTGGAGGAGATGTGCCGGGTGGCCAAGGACGAGACGGGCGCCCGGAACCTGGACATCTCGGTCCGTACGTACCGCCGCCATGTGGCCGATGTGCTGCGCATCCTGGGGGCCAGCAGCAGACCTCACGCGGCCCTGCTGGCCCGGGAGAAGGGACTGATCTAGCCACGGCGGGCGGTGGGTGTCACGAGCGCGGTGCCACGGCGGGCGGCGGGTGTCGCGGACGCTGCCACACGGCGGGCGGCCGGCGTCACGGACGCGGCGCCGTCTCCCGCCACCCCGGCGGTCCCTCCCTGAGCGCGGCCCTGAGCCGCTCCTGTACGACATCGGTTCCGGCTCCCCCCGCCGAATGGACCCGCAACCAGATGCGGTCCTCCTCCACCCGCTGCCCGCAGACCCAGTCCGCGGGCAGCATCCCGATGAGCCTGATGACGGCGATCTCCCCCGGCGCCGCGTCCACGGCGACGCGGACGGCGTGCAACTCGGCGCATCCCCCCGCTGCCGCGAAACCCCCTGCCCCCGCGGGCCCTTCCACCCGTGCGGGCCCGTCGGGCCCCGCGTGTCCCCCTGCCCCCACGCCCCCTTCCGGTGCCGCGGGTACCTCCCGTGCCCTCTCGTCCGGCACCCTCACTGCCAGCCGTTGACGCACATCGCCACGTTGCCCACCACCGTGGTCAGGGGCTTCGGCAGGGGCAGCCCACAGAGCTTCCCGGCCACCTCGGCCGCCAGGCCCGACGGTCCGTGCACACCCTGACCGCCGGTGTTCCCGGCCCCGGCCGATCCGGCCAACGCCTGGGCCGGCGCCGCCAGTGCGAGCACGGCCACGCCCGAGATCAGGGCCGCGGTGCTCTTTCTGGCAACAGTGCTGACGCTCATCGCTCATTCCCCCACAAACCTCGCGTGCTGACTCTTTCCTGCCGGCGAGTTCCAGCCTGCCAGCGGCTCCGGACGCACTCCACCGAGATCGCTGTCAGCTTGCTGCACCGGGGGGTCAGCTATATGCCAGCGGACAGCACGACGGCGGGGCCGGAGAGCATGTCGCTCTCCGGCCCCGCCGGGTGTCCTGCTGGAAGGCCGCGGACCGACAGCTCCCGGCTGACGGCCCCGGGCCGTACGGCCCTACTCGGAGGTCCGCTTGGGCCGCCACACCACCAGCGCGCTCGCCTGCTGCACATCCTGGTACGGCACGAGATCGCGCCGGTACGAGGCGTGCACCTGGGCCTCACGCTGCTGCATGGCCGCCGCCGCGCCCTCGACCGCCGAAGCCAGCTCGGCGACGCGGGACTGGAGCGCCGCGACCTGGTTCTCCAGCTCGATGATGCGCTTGATACCGGCCAGGTTGATGCCCTCGTCCTGCGACAACTGCTGGACGGTGCGCAGCAGTTCGATGTCGCGGGCCGAGTAACGCCTGCCCCGGCCGGGGGTTCTGTCGGGAGAGACCAGACCGAGACGGTCGTACTGACGCAGGGTCTGGGGATGCAGGCCGGACAGCTGGGCCGCCACCGAGATCACATACACCGGTGACTCGTCGGTCAGCTGATAAGGGTTCCGGCTTCGTCCGCTCCGGCCATCCATCTCATGCTCCCTTCGCGGCCTGGAACAGCTCGGCCCGCGGGTCCTCTTCCGCGGTGGCTTCGCGGTAGGCCTCCAGCGCTTCCTTCGCCTTGTCGCTCAGCTCCGTGGGGACCGCGACCTCGACGGTGACCAGCAGATCACCGCGGGTGCCGTCCTTGCGTACGGCTCCCTTGCCACGGGCCCGCATCGTACGGCCGTTGGGGGTGCCCGCGGGCAGTTTCAGCGTCACCGGCGGACCGCCCAGGGTCGGCACCTTCACCTCGCCGCCGAGCGCCGCCTCCGTGTAGGTGACGGGCACGGTGACCGTGAGGTTGTCGCCCTTGCGGCCGAAGACGGGATGGGCGTCGACGTGCACGACCACGTACAAGTCGCCCGCGGGACCGCCCCGTTCACCGGGTGCGCCCTTGCCGCGCAGCCGGATCCGCTGGCTGTCCGAGACGCCCGCGGGAATCCTGACCTGCATGGTGCGCGAGGAGCGGGCGCGCCCGCTGCCCTTGCAGACCTCGCAGGGGTCCTGAGCGATGAGCCCGCGGCCCTTGCAGTCCACGCACGGGTCGGTCAGCGAGAACGAGCCGCTGCCGCCGCGCGAGACCTGGCCGGTGCCGACGCAGGTCGGGCACACCCTGGGTGTGCCGTTCTTGTCGCCGGTGCCCGCACATGCCTTGCACGCCGCCGAACTGGACATCCGCAGCGGGACCGTGGCCCCGTCGACCGCCTCGGTGAAGCTGAGCGTCACCTCGGACTCGATGTCCTGGCCGCGGCGGGGCTGCGTCCGCGTACCCGCGCCGGTGCCGGCGCCGCGGTTGAACAGCCCGCCGAAGACGTCGCCGAGCCCGCCGCCGAAGCCGCCGGCTCCGCCGCTCTGCGGCCCGCCCTGGGCGCCCCCGAAGAGGTCGCCCAGGTCGAAGTTGAAGCTGCCGCCGGCGGCACCGGGCCCGGCCCGGAAGCCGCCGTTGCCGAAGAGGGCGCGCGCCTCGTCGTACTCCTTGCGCCGCTTGGGGTCGCCGAGCACGTCGTTGGCCTCGGAGATCTCCTTGAAGCGCTCCTCCGCCTTGGCGTCGCCCTTGTTGGCGTCCGGGTGGAACTCGCGGGCGAGCTTCCGGTACGCCTTCTTGATCTCGGCCTCGGTGGCGTCCTTGGGGACGCCGAGAACCTTGTAGTAGTCCTTCTCGACGAAGTCCTTCGTGCTCATCGACGTCCCTCCTCTCGGACGATCATTGCGTCAGCCCTCGTCCGGGCCACCGCTCTCCTCGTCGTTCGCCGTCTCTTCCTTGGGGGCCGCGCCCGGCTGGGGCTCGGCCACCGCGACCCGCGCGGGGCGGATGGTCCGCTCGCCGATGCGATACCCCGGCTGAAGCACCGCGACGCACGTGGTCTCGGTGACGTCCGGTGCGTAACTGTGCATCAGCGCCTCGTGGATCGTCGGGTCGAAGGGCTCGCCCTCCTTGCCGAACTGCTGCAGGCCCATCTTGGCGGCCGCCGTCTCGAGAGATTCGGCGACCGACTTGAACCCGCCCACGAGTTCCCCGTGTTCACGGGCGCGGCCGATGTCGTCGAGCACGGGCAGGAGCTCGGTCAGCAGAGTCGCCGTGGCGATCTCCTTGACCGTGATCCGGTCGCGCTCCACACGACGGCGGTAGTTCTGGTACTCGGCCTGGAGCCGCTGGAGGTCGGCCGTGCGCTCGTTGGCAGCCGTACGGACCTGGTCCAGCTGAGCCGTCAGGGCGGCAATCTTTGCTGCGTCCCCTGCCGGGGCCGCCGGGCCCTCCTTCTCGGAGGGCTCGGCGGGCTCGGCGGCGTCGTCAGATGTCGCGCCGGAGGGGACGGAGGGGTTCTCGTCGTGCTCGTCGAACCCCGGAGTCTCCTCCGTCACGCGGCACCACCCTGACGTCCGGAGTCCTTCTCGTCGTCGACGATCTCGGCGTCCACGACATCATCGGCGGCGTCCGCGGACTGACCCGCGGCACCGTCCTGCGCGCCCTCGGCCCCACCGGCGGCCTGGCCGGCCTGGGCGTCGGCGTACATGGCCTGGCCCAGCTTCTGCGAGACGGCGGCGACCTTCTCCGTCGCGGTGCGGATCTCGGCCGTGTCCTCGCCCTTGAGCTTCTCCTTCAGCTCGCCGAGCGCCTCCTCGACCTCGGTCTTCACGTCGCCCGGGACCTTGTCCTCGTTGTCCTTGAGGAACTTCTCGGTCTGGTAGACGAGCTGCTCGCCCTGGTTGCGGGACTCGGCGGCCTCGCGGCGGCGGTGGTCCTCGTCCGCGTACTGCTCGGCCTCCTGGCGCATCCGGTCGACCTCGTCCTTCGGCAGCGAGGAGCCGCCGGTGACGGTCATCTTCTGCTCCTTGCCCGTGCCCAGGTCCTTCGCGGTCACGTGCATGATGCCGTTGGCGTCGATGTCGAAGGCGACCTCGATCTGCGGGACCCCGCGCGGGGCCGGCGGCAGACCGGTCAGCTCGAACATCCCGAGCTTCTTGTTGTACGCCGCGATCTCGCGCTCGCCCTGGTAGACCTGGATCTGCACCGACGGCTGGTTGTCCTCGGCCGTCGTGAAGATCTCGGACCGCTTGGTCGGGATCGTGGTGTTGCGCTCGATGAGCTTGGTCATGATGCCGCCCTTGGTCTCGATACCGAGGGACAGCGGGGTCACGTCGAGGAGCAGAACGTCCTTGACCTCACCCTTGAGGACACCGGCCTGGAGCGCGGCGCCGATGGCGACGACCTCGTCCGGGTTCACGCCCTTGTTGGCGTCCTTGCCACCGGTGAGCTCCTTGACGAGCTCGGCGACGGCGGGCATACGGGTCGAGCCACCGACGAGAACGACGTGGTCGATCTCGGAGAGCTGGATGCCCGCGTCCTTGATGACGTTGTGGAACGGCGTCTTGCAGCGCTCCAGCAGGTCGGCGGTCAGCTGCTGGAACTGAGCGCGCGTCAGCTTCTCGTCCAGGTGCAGCGGGCCCTCGGCCGACGCCGTGATGTAGGGCAGGTTGATCGTCGTCTCGGTCGAGGACGAGAGCTCGATCTTCGCCTTCTCCGCGGCCTCGCGGAGACGCTGGAGAGCCATCTTGTCCTTGCCGAGGTCCACACCGTGGCCGTTGGCGAACTGCTTCACCAGGTAGTCGACGACACGCTGGTCCCAGTCGTCACCACCGAGGTGGTTGTCACCGTTGGTCGCCTTCACCTCGACGACGCCGTCACCGATCTCCAGCAGCGAGACGTCGAAGGTGCCGCCACCGAGGTCGAAGACCAGGATGGTCTGGTCGTCCTTGTCGAGGCCGTACGCCAGCGCGGCGGCGGTGGGCTCGTTGACGATGCGCAGCACGTTCAGACCGGCGATCTCGCCGGCCTCCTTCGTCGCCTGGCGCTCGGAGTCGTTGAAGTACGCCGGGACGGTGATCACCGCGTCGGTGACCTTCTCGCCGAGGTAGGACTCCGCGTCGCGCTTCAGCTTCTGCAGGATGAAGGCGCTCATCTGCTGCGGGTTGAAGTTCTTCCCGTCGAGCTCGATCTTCCAGTCGGTGCCCATGTGGCGCTTGACCGACCGGATGGTCCTGTCGACGTTGGTGACCGCCTGGCGCTTTGCCACCTCGCCGACCAGCACTTCACCATTCTTCGCGAAGGCGACGACGGACGGCGTGGTCCTGGCACCCTCGGCGTTGGTGATGACGGTGGGCTCGCCGCCCTCCAGAACGCTGACGACGGAGTTAGTCGTGCCCAGGTCGATGCCGACCGCACGTGCCATGTCAATTCCTCCAGCAGACTTGAGTAGATCTCGCTCAAGGATGCATGACCCGGTCCTCGTAGTCAACAGACCTGAGTCGACCCCACTCAACTTTTATCCCGCTCTTATATGCATACTTCGCCGCGACGGGTGCCGCATGCCCGGCCGGACGGCCTCACACGCGTGGCGCAGCGATCGAATGGCGTTCGTCTGCCAGAGTCGTAGCCGCAATACCGCCAAACGCGCAAAAATACGGTCAAGGCCAGTCAACAGCGGAGGAAGGGTGTGCGCCCATGATGCCGGTCGCGCGGTTGACGCCCGTCAGGGGTGTGTCCGCCAAACGCCTGATGGATGTGACGGGCGGCCTGCTGCTGCTCCTTCTCCTGACCCCGCTGATGGGCGTCGTCGCCCTCGCGGTCGCCCTGACCTCACGGCGCGGGGCCCTCGTCCGGCGCCGGCGCATCGGCCTCGCGGGCCGCTCCTTCGGCATACTCGCCTTCCGCGCGGCCCCGGGCACCCGCACCGGCCGCCTCCTGCACCGCCACTTCCTCGACGAGCTGCCCCAGCTGATCAATGTCGTCCGCGGAGAGATGTCGCTGGTGGGCCCGCGCCCGCTGCGCCCCGAGGACGCCGACCCCGCCGTCGGCGGCCTCCGCACCCGTCTCGGAGTGCGCCCCGGACTCACCGGCCTCTGGCAGGTCAGCGGCCGCTCCGAAATGCCCTGGGAGGAGAAGGCCGTACTCGACCTCCACTACGTCGAACAGCACTGGCTGGGACTCGACCTGGCGATCATGGTCCGCACCCTGCCCGCCGCTCTCGCCGGACGCCGCCCGCGCGTCCCGGTGAGGCATGCCTGAGCGACACAGATCACCGGCCGCCCAGCTACAGTGCGGCGGAATAAGTGGGTACTCTCAGCACGGACTGGATAAGTTACCGCTTAGTAGTGCTGGATAGTTTCCCACCCTCGCAGGCCCGAGGAGCCCCCTCATGCAACTCGCCGCGATCATCGTGTCGTTGGTTCTGACCGTGGTCGGCGTTGCGCTCATCGCCCGAGCCGTCGCGCAGATCTACCGGTTCGTGAAGCTCGGCCAGCCCGTGCCTGCGGGCAGCCGGACCGACGACCCCAAGCAGCGCACGATCACCCTGGTCAAGGAGTTCCTCGGCCATACCCGTATGAACCGGTGGGGGATCGTGGGCTTCGCCCACTGGTTCGTCGCCATCGGCTTCCTCACCCTGCCGCCCACGCTGGCGCAGGCGTACGGGCAACTCTTCGAGGCCGACTGGGTCCTGCCGATCCTGGGCGGCTTCCTGCCGTTCGAGATGTACATCGAGTTCATCGGTCTGATGACGGTCGTCGGCATCGTCGTGCTGATGGCGATCCGGCTGCTGAACCTGCCGTCCCGCGCGGGACGCAAGTCCCGCTTCGCCGGCTCGAAGGCCTGGCAGGCCTACTTCGTCGAGTACGTCATCCTCACCATCGGACTCGCGATCCTCGCCCTGCGCGGGCTCGAGGGCGCGATCCACCACGTGGAGCACTACGAGGCGGCGTACTTCGTCTCGTACCCCCTGGTCCTGGCGTTCAAGGGACTGAGCGTCTCCACGCTCCAGACGCTGATCTACTTCACCGCGATGATCAAGATCGGCACCTCGCTGATCTGGATGATCACGGTCTCGCTCAACACCAACATGGGTGTCGCCTGGCACCGCTTCCTCGGCTTCCCGAACATCTGGTTCAAGCGGAACGCCGACGGCTCCACCGCGCTCGGCGCGCTCCAGCCGATGACGAGCGGCGGCAAGGAGATCGACTTCGATGACCCGGGCGAGGACGACGTCTTCGGCGTCTCCCAGGTCGAGCAGTTCTCCTGGAAGGGCATCCTCGACTTCTCCACGTGCACCGAGTGCGGCCGCTGCCAGTCGCAGTGCCCCGCCTGGAACACCGGAAAGCCGCTCTCCCCGAAGCTGCTCATCATGTCGCTGCGCGACCACGCGCACGCCAAGGCCCCGTACCTGCTGGCCGGCGGCGGCAAGACGATGGAGGGCGAGGAGAAGGCCTCCGAGGAGCAGCTGGGGGACGTTCCCGCGGCCGCCCTCGCGGAGGCCGAGCGTCCGCTGATCGGCACGCTCGAGGAGAACGGCGTCATCGACCCGGACGTGCTGTGGTCCTGCACCACCTGCGGTGCGTGCGTGGAACAGTGCCCGGTCGACATCGAGCACATCGACCACATCGTCGACATGCGCCGCTACCAGGTGATGATCGAGTCCGCGTTCCCGTCCGAGGCGGGCACGATGCTCAAGAACCTGGAGAAGAAGGGCAACCCCTGGGGGCTGGCCAAGAAGCAGCGCGTCGAGTGGACCAAGGAGGTCGACTTCGAGGTCCCGATCGTCGGACAGGACGTCGAGGACCTCACCGAGGTCGAGTACCTGTACTGGGTCGGCTGCGCCGGCGCCCTGGAGGACCGGGCCAAGAAGACCACCAAGGCCTTCGCGGAGCTGCTGCACATGGCGGGCGTCACGTTCGCGATCATGGGCGGCGACGAGAAGTGCACCGGTGACTCGGCCCGCCGCCTCGGCAACGAGCCGTTGTTCCAGCAGCTCGGCCAGGAGAACGTCGCGATGCTGAACATGGCGTTCGGCGAGGACGACGAGGACGAGTCGACGAAGAAGCCCAAGGCTTCGAAGAAGATCGTCGCGACCTGCCCGCACTGCTTCAACACGATCGCGAACGAGTACCCGCAGCTGGGCGGCGAGTTCGAGGTCATCCACCACACGCAGCTGCTCCAGCACCTCATCGACGAGGGCAAGCTGATCCCGGTGACCCCGGTCGAGGGCCTGATCACGTACCACGACCCCTGCTACCTGGGCCGTCACAACAAGGTCTACACGCCGCCGCGCGAGATCATGTCCGCCGTCCCGGGCCTGCGCCAGCAGGAGATGCACCGCCACAAGGAGCGCGGCTTCTGCTGCGGCGCCGGCGGTGCGCGGATGTGGATGGAGGAGCGGATCGGCAAGCGCATCAACACCGAGCGCGTGGACGAGGCGCTGTCCCTCAACCCGGACATCGTCTCCACCGCCTGCCCCTTCTGCCTCGTCATGCTCACCGACTCCGTCAACGGCAAGAAGAACGACGGCAAGGCGAAGGAGAGCCTCCAGGTCGTCGACGTGGCGCAACTGCTGCTCGACTCGGTCAGGACCCCGGCCGACCCGGCCGCGTCCGAGGAGCCCGAGGACGCGCCGGAGCCGGAACCGGTGAAGTAACAGGCGTACGCGCCGGGTGCGCACGACGGGTGCCCGGTGGCGCCCACGGGTGAAGGAAGCGGCCGGATCTGCCTCGGGGGCAGAACCGGCCGCTTCTTCGTGTTCGTGAGTGTTCCGCCGGCGTCGGAGCGAGGCCGGACCAGCATCATGGGGCGGCAGGGCGAAAGCGAGGCGTACGGATCGAGCGGGACGGTGGGCTGTGCGGACACGACGGGCGGTGGGGCGGTGGACCGGGGCACGGAGGACGCACCGGCCCTCCGGCACGCGCAGGGCGTCCGCACTCGGCGCGCTCGGCCTGTGCGCCCTGCTGCTGGCGGGTTGTACGTCAGCGGCGGAGCCGGCCGATCCGACGGGTGCCGGGGCGGGGGCGGGCGCCAAGAACGGTGACGCCCCGCCTCCTGCCGGCCGGACGGCGGGCGAGCTGCTCCCGGTCCCCCGCGGCAGAGGCAGCCGCCTCCCCGACGACTTCAACGGCGACGGCCACCGCGACCTCGTCCTGAACGACCTCGTGGTGACGGCCGGCGAGAGCCGTGCCGACGGCAAGGGCGGCGGCGGGCCCGACGGCGACGCGGGCATCGGGATCGTCCACGGAACCGCAGGACCGCGCCCCCTCGACCCCTCCGTACGGCGCCTCCTCACCCCGCGCGCCCACGCCACCGCCGTCCGGGGCGGGCCTCCCGCCGTCTTCGAAGCCGCCACCTCGTGCGACCTCGACGGGGACGGCTTCGCGGACCTGGTCATCGCCACGGACACCCCGCCGTACGACGGCCCCGGCGGCCCGCCCGTACCCCTCCAGCTGCTCTTCGGCTCCCCCACCGGCCTGTCCGGCACGGCGGTCGCGCTGCGCATCCCCGAGCAGGCCCGCCCCGGAGACGTACAGCCCGGCCCCGTCTGCGGCGACTTCGACGGCGACGGCAGCGCGGATCTGGCGGTCACCGCCTCCGCGCGCGGGGCCGGCTTCCGGGTCGTCCTCCTGCGCGGCCCCTTCAGCCGTACCGGAGCCCCTCGCGCGGCGGCAGCGACCGTCTCCGTCGGCGGTCCGGCCCTCTCCGCCCCCACCACGGGCCCCGACGCCGACAGCGACGGTTACGACGACCTCGTGGTCCTCGCCCGCGCACCCCGGCCCGGTACGGCGGCCGGTGGCACGCTGCTGCTGGGCGGCCCGGACGGCCCCGGCCGCGCGGGCGGCCCGTACCGCGCCGAGCCCCTGCCGCTGCCGGAACTCCCCACGGGCGGCGACTCCATCACGGAGCTGCTGCGCAGGGCGGACTTCGACGGCGACAAGCGCCCGGACCTGGTGACGCGGACGACGTACCGGGGCGAGCGGAGGGACGTGGTGGCGCTGTACGGGGCGGGGCGCAGGCAGCCGATGATCACCTTCAGTACGTCGGTCTTCCTGCGCTGAGGCCCCCTGCCGGGGCGGTGCGGCGGCTCGGGCGCTGAGCCTGGCGCCGGCCCTGGCGCGGCCTCCGGCGCAGGGCCGGCGCACCGCCTCGGCGGGTCCCTGAGGGCCTTCCGGCAGACCCCCCGGGGTTCCCTTAAGGGATGTCACAGCTCAGCAGCAAAGGCCCGCCCGATCCCGCTCCGCTCCACCCAGCGCCGCCGGACCGGGTACGTTCGAATACGTGGCTGGATTCAGGATCGGACGCGGCCGGGACAACCGCACGCAGCAGCAACCCCCGCAGGCACCACCGCCCTACGGCGGCGGAGGAGGCCGTGGGGCGCCGCCGTACGCACAGCAGCAGCGGCCGCAGTGGCCCCATGCGGGCGGCGGCGCGCAGCAGCATCAAGGGCCGTACGGCGAGCCGGAGTACTTCGGCGACCCGTACCAGCAGCACCCGCACCAGGGCGGCCCGCAGGGTGACCCGTACGCCAACAACCCTGGTCACACCCAGGCGTTCAGCGTCAACGAGGACCCGTACGGCCACGGCGCGACCTACCATGCGGGCAACACCCCCGCCGCCCCCGCGGGTCCGCGCCTGCACTGGAAGCAGCTGCTGAGCGGCATCGTGCTGCGCCCGGGGTCGACGTTCTTCCAGATGCGCGACTACGCGGTCTGGGGCCCGGCGATCGTCGTCACCTTCCTCTACGGCATGCTCGCGATCTTCGGCTTCGACAAGGCCCGCGAAGAGACGATCAACGCGACGATCTCCACCGCGATCCCGTACGTCCTGACCACGGCCGTCGCGTTCGTGATCGGTGGTCTGATCCTCGGCGCGGTGACCCACACCCTCGCCCGCCAGCTCGGCGGCGACGGCGCCTGGCAGCCGACGGTCGGCCTCTCCATGCTGATCATGTCCATCACGGACGCCCCGCGCCTGGTCTTCGCCCTCTTCCTGGGCGGCGAGAACTCCCTGGTCCAGATCCTCGGCTGGGCGACCTGGCTGGCGGCGGCGGCCCTGTTCACCTCGATGGTGAGCAAGTCGCACGACCTGCCGTGGCCGAAGGCGCTGGGGGCGTCGGCGATCCAGCTGATCGCGCTGCTCTCGATCATCAAGCTGGGCACGATCTGACCCCCTGAGCACAGGGAGAAGGGCCCCCGCAGGCATCGGCGGGGGCCCTTCCTTCGGCTGCGATCGGGGCGGTCGTCCTGTCGACCCCTCAGGCGTCGAGGATCTGACCGGCCCGGCGGACGACGGGCTTCTCCACGCTCCAGGGGAAGTTGATCCAGTCGTCCGTCCGCTTCCACACGTACTCGCACTTCACGAGGGAGTGGGACTTCTCGTAGATGACGGCGCTGCGCACCTCGGCGACGTGGTCGACACAGAAGTCGCGGACCAGCTTCAGCGTCTTGCCGGTGTCGGCGACGTCATCGGCGATCAGGACCTTCTTGTCCGAGAAGTCGATCACGTTGGGCACCGGCGCGAGCATCACCGGCATCTCCAGGGTGGTGCCCACCCCGGTGTAGAACTCCACGTTGACCAGGTGGATGTTCTTGCAGTCGAGCGCGTACGCGAGTCCGCCGGCGACGAAGACGCCACCGCGGGCGATGGACAGCACGACATCGGGCTCGTACCCGTCGTCGGCGATCGTCTGCGCCAGCTCCCGGATCGCGCCGCCGAACTTCTCGTACGTCAGGTTCTCTCGTACGTCACTCATGCGTCACACCTGTGTCCGATGGAAGTTCTGGAACGACCGGGAGGCGGTGGGGCCGCGCTGCCCCTGGTAGCGCGAGCCGTACCGCTCGCTCCCGTACGGGAATTCGGCCGACGAGCTGAGCCGGAACAGGCACAGCTGGCCGATCTTCATGCCGGGCCACAGCTTGATCGGCAGCGTCGCGAGATTCGACAGCTCCAGCGTGACGTGCCCGGAGAACCCGGGGTCGATGAACCCGGCGGTCGAGTGGGTGACCAGCCCGAGCCGCCCGAGGGAACTCTTGCCCTCCAGCCGCGAGGCCAGATCGTCGGGCAGCGAGATGACCTCGTACGTGGAGGCCAGCACGAACTCCCCGGGGTGCAGGATGAACGCCTCGTCCCCGTCAGGTTCGACCAGGCGCGTCAGATCGGCCTGCTCGACGGCTGGGTCGATGTGGGGGTAACGGTGGTTCTCGAACACCCGGAAGTAGCGGTCGAGCCGCACATCGATGCTCGAGGGCTGCACCATGGATTCGTCGAACGGGTCGAGGCGGACCCGCCCGGCGTCGATCTCGGCCCGGATGTCCTTGTCTGAGAGAAGCACTCCCCGAGGATACGCAGAGCGCGCGACCCGACCGCACCCGGCAGCCCGCGCGCCTCTGCTGGTCCAGCTGTCCCCAGCCGGCTTCCTGTGTGCGGCCTACCGCTCGACGGACTCCACGGGCACGACGCTCCGCAGCCGCGCACACCGCGGACAACGGATGAGCCGCCCGGGCCCGATCCGGGCGTTCCCGAGCTGCTGCATCGGGAGCGAAGAGGTACTGAAGACATGCCCTTCGGCACAGCGGACGACGGTGCGCTCCATCAAGTCCATCGGTTCCCTTCCCCAGCGAATGCGGACGAACGACCACATTAGGGGATGTACGGGACGAGCTTGCGGGCGGCACTCCGACCGGAAGGCCCACACCAACGGTACGCCCCAACTCCCGCGCCCCGCACCCGCATCCAGGCCGACCCCGGACAGCGGAACGCCACGCGGGCCCCGCGGCGTCATTCGCCGGGGGCCTGCGATGAGGTAGAGTGAGCGACGCTGCGGCTCCGATCACGGTCCGCAAGGCGGGTGTAGTTTAATGGTAGAACATGAGCTTCCCAAGCTCAGAGCGCGGGTTCGATTCCCGTCACCCGCTCCATGGAAAAGGCCCAGGTCATCGACCCGGGCCTTTGTTGTCGCCCGGACGGGGCTAGGCGCCCGTGCCATATCCGTGTCAGATTCCTGGTCATCCACTGCATCAAGCCGTGCTCACATCATCGGTCCAGGCCCGCGGCGACCTCCCGCTGACGCTCCAGGTCCGAGTGCTGATAGATCAGCGCGGCGCGCGGTGGAGTCGCCACCATTGGCGCGCTACTTGTGGGCAACGGCTCAGTGCTTCCAAGCACCGGCGACCACGAATGAGACCACTGTCCCTCCGAGCGGACTCGCTCCGGCACTCCAGGAGTCCGACAGCTCATCGACCAGGCAAAGCCCTCGCCCATGCGCCTCGTCGGCGGCGGGTTGCCGCATTCGCACATGGGCCGGGAACCCGGGATTGTGCACGTCGACCCGCAACGCTTCCCCTACACGCCACCACTCGACACGCACCCGCCATGCATCCTCGGCCTCGCCGTAGAGGATGGCGTTGGTGACCAACTCGGAGACCATCAGGACGCAGTCGTCCAGCGAGCATGTCAGGCCGTACGGGTCCAAGAACTTCCGGAACCAACGACGGGCGCGAGAGACCGATTCGGGCTCGGGATACAACGTCATGCGGCCGATCGAAACGGGCTCTGGACCC
The DNA here is from genome assembly GCF_042714725.1 of Streptomyces sp. NPDC058685. Taxonomy (NCBI): domain Bacteria; kingdom Bacillati; phylum Actinomycetota; class Actinomycetes; order Kitasatosporales; family Streptomycetaceae; genus Streptomyces; species Streptomyces sp. NPDC058685. The sequence goes on along the minus strand of NZ_JBHXSL010000004.1, from coordinate 128,772 downwards.
GGGTCGGCGAGACCTTCAGTGACACCACTCATGCGCTTCACTCCCTACCGGTGCCGTCACAGTCGAGACAGCGCCGCTTGGACGTGGCACGAGCGCGACCATTGGCAGCGGAGAGCGCCAGAGCGGAGCGAGAGCCAACGCGCTTCCAACCCTGTCCCCGGCATGCAACGCAAGGCGCATGCGCGGAGCGCGCTAATCCAGCGCCTTCGTGGGTCACAGTCGTACCCCCTTCCACTAAGTGGCCTTAGCCACTTAGTGGATAGTGGCATTGGCCACTTGAGGGGCGCAAGCGCTTCTCCAACAGTGGAGCGTCTTTCAGGTGATCGGGTAGCCCTGCTCGAAGGCCCAACGCCCCGGCGGATAAGTGGCTTCGGCGAACTCCAGCGGGCGATCCTGCAGGTCATAGACGACGTGATGCACGATCAACACGGCAGACCCAGCAGGCAACTTGAGGTCAGCTGCTTCCTCATCAGTGGCTGCCCGTGCGCACATACGGTCTTCCGCGTAGTTGCCCTGCCGGCCCGTCATGCCCTCGACGTACATGAGCGTGCCTTCGCGGATACGGTCCGGCTCCAGGAGCTTTGGTGCACGGTTGCCGACCTCAGCGCCGAACCACGAAGTGGACAGCGTGATCGGCCCAGCCTCGTTGTTCGTCACTCGCCGACGGTGGACCGCTCGACTGCCGGCCGCCAGACTCAGGGCTTCAGCAACGTGCTCAGGAGCGTCCAGCCACCCGGCCGAAGTGATCACCGCGTACTCGCCTGGCGTGTAGATCTTGCCCGTTTGTCTGGCCCGGCCGTACAACTCACGGGCACGGCGGTTCACTTGCAGCCCACGAACGTAGGTGCCCGAGCCTTGACGCTTCTCGACGAGGCCCTGATGGCTCAGCGCTTCGAGGGAGCGGGCGGCCGTGGGCCGCGATACCTTCCAGTCGGTAGCAAGTTGCCGCTCCGACGGGACCTCATCTCCCGGCCGCAAGTCGCCGCGCAAGATCTGATCGCGGATGTGGTGCGCGATCTGCAGGTACTTGGGCTGGGTCTCTTCAATCTGCGGCATCCGAGCCCCTTCCCTAAGTGGCTATTACCTCTAGCCACTATAGGGTGAGTGGCTAGCAGGCTAACCCGTACGCTGACGCGGGTGACGCGCTTGATCGTGGCAGCAGGTGGAGGGGGCGACGCAGTCGCCGCCGCAATGCTCGACGCCGCCCTGTACGGCACCGAGGGGCCGGCCGTGGTTCTCACCTACGCGTGGGACCGCCTCCTGATTGATCCGGTGCCGGGTCCACGAGGCCCGGCGAGCTTCACCGGCCTGCGCCCCCTGACCAGAAGCGTCCAGGTCGTACCCGGCGATGCGCGTCCAGTGCCCCCGGCAGGGTCGACACTCCCGCGCCTCGCTGCGGAGCTCCCGCAGACCTTCGCTCTGATCGACCCGCACCACGGAGCCGAGGGCATCACACGCCAGCTCGAAGAACTCATCCAGCAACTGGAGCCCGAGTCGATCGACCTGCTGGACGTGGGCGGCGACATCCTCGCCCGCGGCGACGAGCCGACGTTGCGCAGTCCACTCGCCGACGCCCTCACGCTCGCGGCATGCTGCCAAGTCAACGCACCCGTACGCCTCCTGGTCGCAGGCCCCGGCTTGGACGGCGAGATCCCAGCCAAGGACCTACGCGACCGCACCGGCTCCACTCTGCTGACCCTGACACCTGAGCACGTTGAACCGGTCAGCTCGGTGCTGGAATGGCACCCCTCGGAAGCAACGGCCATGCTCGCCGCGACAGCCCGAGGAGTCCGCGGCCTCTGCGAAGTCCGCGACGCCGGCCTCCCGGTCCCCCTCACCGACGAGGGCCCCACCATCCACGAAGCCAACCTGGACGACGCGCTCACCCGCAACGAGCTCGCCCGCGCCATCCTCACAACGGAAACCCTCGACGAGGTCGAACAGCAGAGTCGCGAAATCTGCGGCTACTCGGAGATCGACTACGAGCGCAACAAGGCCAGTTGGCTCGGCAGCCAGCCGGAACACACGCTGGACCCGGAGACAACGCTCCGCCAGCTGGACGAGTTCGAGACCGAAGCCCGCGGCCGTGGCATCACTCATACGACGTTCCGCCGCATCACTGAAGCACTCGGCCTCAATGGCAGACAGCGCGAGGATCTGAGAACGCTCCTGATCAACAGCCGCCCTGGGCAGTACGCTGCCCCGCTCTGGCGCATCACCCGCTGAGCTCACAAGAACGCGAAGTGGCAGTGTCGTGATGCTGTGCGCTCTAACCTGACCTGCATCCGAGGTCAGGGGGATACATGTCCAGCGGATCGCCACAAAGACCACCACGTCCTGATGAGGATCTGGTTCGCTTCCACAACGGGGACACCCTCGACAACATCCCTGTTGTCCGAGACCCGCACGCGCGCCGCATCGCCTGGAAGGGCATCGCTGCGGCGGGCACCCTCGCGCTCCTCGCCGCCGCTTACGGTGCCCTACTGGTCATCCGTCCTTCTGGCGCGTCCGACGACACTGCAGCAGACAACCCGCGGCCGGCTCGCCCGTCAACTGCGCCCTCGATAGTGAGCCCACAGCCAGACGTCTCAGCGACCGCCAAATCCCCAGCAGTAAAGGGCTCCTGCGTACCCGTCACATTCAAGACCCCCAGGGGCCCTAAGGACTGTAAGCCCGCCACCGAAGTCTGCGCCGCCGGCGCCCCCTGGCACGTCACCGACATCGACTCCGTATGCGGGGGACCCATCGAGGTCCAGTCCGTGCGGCTCCTCGCCGAGCCGACGACCGGAGGCGATCCCAGCTCCTCGTTCTGCATCGCCTGGACCGGCAGCAGAAGCGGCATCACACGCGACGGGGTGCTACTGATGAACGCCGCTGGGTACGAGTGCGGAGCGGACATCGTGCCTCCGGAGAACGGGCTCGCGTTCGATCCAAACGGAGCGGAACTGTTCGCCAATACGCCCCAAGACTGCGCCCCGACCTACCCCGGAACCCGCCAGACCTACCCAGCGGTCCTCGATTACAGCCGCCTGTCACCAGGGTCTCCGGCGATGTTCGTCTGCCTCACGGAACACGTGGGTGCCTGAGGCAGCTCAACCCCCCATGCGTTACAACGTTCTCTACGGGTTCAAGGCGGCTCGCTCCGCTCGCCGCGCGCTCCCCGGCGTCACCGCCGGGGACGACGCTCCTGCCTCCGCCCCGCTCCGTCCCCGGCTACGCCGGTCGCGCGGCTAGAGCGAGACAACTTGGACGAGGCGAGAACTAGGCCGGCGGGGGCTGGGGCGGTCGGTTCCGCGGCTTTACGCAGCCACCATGGGGCGAGCCTCCAAGATCGGGGCCCATATCGGGCTATTGCGGGCAGGTCAGGAGACTGCCCGAGTCGCAGGAAGCTTACGGGCCCCGATCTCTCGCCCCATGGCAGCTCCCGCCCAAAGCCGCTCCACCAACCTCATTCGTCGCCGCGAATAGCGGGCGGCAGGGAAAAGTGAGGATTCTGCCTGTATACCGCCAGGGGGACCATGGAAAAACCTGGACTTTGAGGAAGATCGGAAAATCCCTGACTTCCTATCAGGCCCATGAAATTGTTGATGAACTTTGCAGTCCGCGCCCTGAGTACGCGTTGATCTGCGCTTAGGAGCTGAGGGGACTCTGACATGGGAACGTTCGCCCTTCCGTAGTGGCCGACACTCCCGACGACGGTCCACTCTTGCTCCCCAGTTCCGTACCTTGCGAAAAGGATATCCGGATCACCGTCGAGGTACTGGCGGCCTTCCTGTAGTCGAACCCCAACAGCGACCTCATCACCCCCAATCGGAAACAAATTGAGATGCAGGCCGGGAGTGAAAAGTCCGCGAGCAACCTTCAGTAGGCTCTTGAGTTGCTTGGCGTCCATAGCTGGCTCGCCATTCTCGATATAGACGAATTCCGGAATCTCATCTTCAAGCTGAGGTCGGTGCGGGGCGCTAGATGCAGGTGGCCTTGGCGGCCGTTGCTGCTTCTTGATGGGAGGCGTTGGGGCAGCAGGCGTCTCGGTGCCAAGTCCTTGAAAACCCAGAGTAGCTGCTCCGAATGAAGAGAACACAGCCGCGACATAGCGTGCGTCAAACAACGAACCCGAGGCTGTAATCCTGATCAGCGAGCCGGGCGGGTAGTCGTTTTCCATTTCCCCTGACGTCCAATAGTCAGAATCCGTCATCTGCTCGGAAACATCGGATAGTAGTCCATCTGATTCCAGCATGTTCTCCAGAGAAGGAAACAGCGTGTCACCCAAGGACTTACTCACATAGCTTTCCGTTCCCCAGTTCTGGTAGTGGCTTGCAAATCCCTTCACTCCGCCTTCCGAACGCTTTTCATGGCGACTCGTGTCCCGGGCCTCTTCCGCGACCCCCTCATCCAATTGTCCAAGCATGGAGCGGACTTTGTCGGTGTCGACATAGAGGAACTCGCGAAGAAGCATGAATTCATCACTCCTGGATCTGTGCACAAGCTACTAACGCACTTTCGCTCGCAGATGCGAGGCGGTCGGCGCAACACACGCTCGGAACCTGATGATGATTCAGTAGTCGCCGCAGCGGTAGTAGGCGGCGGGTAGCGAATTTGGGGCGGCCGGTGGTCGACGCGGAGCCGTGCAGTCTTCAGCTGTCACCGAAGGACACGCCTCAACGCGCCGGGGCACATCTATCTGAGGGCCCGGAGCTTGCGGTGCCAGGGCTGGCAGGAGCCGTCCACGCATCTTGGCCTCGAGTGGCGGTTCGATGATCCGGCCGGCCACACCCGCTCGCCGACGGACCTTGGTCAACTGCTTGCCGAGGCGACCCGACGGGTATCGCGATCGCTATGACCTCTGACCAAAAGGAAGAACGGCTCCGCCTCAGGAGCGGCCTGGACGCCGAGATTCGGGACGTGGACTATAACTCTGCCCACGAAGCAGCCCAGAACGTCTGCTCTGGCGTGTACGAACTGATTCCCATCGATTTGCAGGACCTCGTTCACGATGCGGTCATGGCTGGCTATGCATCTGCACTGCGGGATCTGGCAGATGGGAAGCTGGACGATCGGGTTCGTGAGCGATCAACCGCGCTCGACTAGTGGATGGGGTTGCTGCACAGCAGCGCCGTACAGCAACCGCGACAACCATCTTCGTCCGGCAGCGGCCTTCAGGGGCCTCGAAGCGACCTGTATGGCCGTCGCTGACCGATCCCGCTGAGCTACGGATCAGGAGGCGACCGTGCCAGATCCGTGCCAGAACGAGCGGTCAGTCACGGTCAACCCGGGGCACGTGGTGGCGCAGATACTCGTTAGCCGGACCAGCCCTCTCGGACGGCTGCCAGCGAGGACGTGTCCGCGACCGGTGCCAGGCTTACAAAGCAGCGTTCATTGCTCTCTGCCGTACGGCGGTCCATGCCACCAGGGTGCTGCCGTCCTCGGTAGGTCTGATGCCATGAGGCCAAACGCCGCCTGATCCTCATTGATGGCTTCTTCGGTGCAAGCGGCCGAGGGCGGTGAGGTACTCGAGCGCGAGCTACCAGCGCTTGACTAGGTGCGCAAGGCGGCCTACTTGTCTTGCGGCTTCCTCGGGTCAAGCAGCAGGACATGCACGACTGTCGTGATCATGAAGGCCCAGACGGCGACTGCGAACCATCCGTTCACCTGGGGTTGCACGATGGCGAAGCCGAGGACGGTCGCGCTCAGGACGGTGTACACAGCCGCGATCCGCCACCCGACAACGTGCCGGTACGAAGCGACGATGAAGGGGAGGCAGGCGAGGACCGACATGCTGAGGAGCGGGACAACGGCCCAGGCGTACCGGTGCCATGGCTGGCTGAACATCCGCGGTCGAATCGTCTGCGTCAGGTACGGGCTGAGATGGTCTGCCATGCAGCACAGCATGGCGGCTCTTGGGCTGCTTGGTCAGGAGTTGGCAAGCATTGATGTGAATTAGCCCCGCCCAGCAGTCTGCCGACTAGCTCATTACTCAAGCTTCTGTGACTCGAACGGAACCAGTGGTGGTTACTGTGGGCACCTTGGATCCGGGGCCAGGTCGCCGCCGGGTCAACCACGCACGGCAGATCGCACTCGCCCTCGCACCAGAACGGCACCAGAACGGCACCAGATGGTGCGGCGAACTGCGGTCAACAGCAGTTCAGTTCTCCGACGCACGGGAGAGCGCCGTGCGCTGTTCTGCCTCGCCAAGCGCCCCGGTGTCCCGAACTGCCCGTGATTCCCAAGCTCATGCCTCACCGAAAGCAGTGGGCGATCGAGCCGCCGTCAGGAACGATGGCGGCATGCGCTACTTCAACGGGACGGGCTGGCTGGCGATCTTCAACGGCACCGAGACGATGATTGGCCGGACCGTGGACGTAGACGCCTGGGATACGGCGACAGGCATTGCCCTCGTCGTCGATCCGAAGCAAGGGACCCGCCGGCCGGTGACGGACTACCCGGACTTCTCACACCTGGAGCGAGCCGACCAAGTGGTAGCCGCCGTACCAGGAAGCGGCTGGCGCGCGTACTGGAAGGACGAGGGACCGGACGACGGCCCGTTGACCGAGCAGGTACTTGCTTGGCTCGTCACTTCCAAGGGACGGGCCACTCCGATCACTGTCGATGCACACGGGCACGTGGCCGACGCCGAGAGCGCTGACCGGCTCATTCCCCCTGGGGAGGAGTGAGGGGCCCTTCTGCCTCATGAGTGTCTAACTGTGTGACAACCACGACGCACAACCGCGAACAACCGTGGACGTCAGCGGACCATCAGCCCAGGTGACAGGCGCAGCAGCCCAAGGACAGCGAGCACCCCAAGTTGCTTCGGGACGAAGCAGTCGATCCGTTAGGGTGCGCCGCATGACCAACGGTTCTCCGGCCTGCTCCGAGTGCGGGCAGCCCATGGAGTCCGGCGGCTTCGTGCTCTCCAAGCGTGAGGCCGATAGCCGGCGGACCTGCCGGATGCTCTGGAGGTGTGCCGATCGGCATGTCTGGTGGGGCTGGGCGGACCGACCGGATGAGCCTTTGGAGATTTGCCCGGTACCGGAGCTCTTTCGCTGACATCAACGACCACGTGCGGCCGCAACAATTGGCGGCCGTGCGTGGCACCTCGGTGCTGACCGCGGGCCGCAACCCGGCCGAAGGGAGATCGAACAACCAAGGCGGTTCACACAGCTCGTGCCCGTTTCGTGCCCGACAGGTCGGTAAACCACGGTCAACAGCGGTGCCAGGACAAGTACCTGAGTTGCCCCGGGCTCCCGTACACGCAGGTCAGTCCGCAGCCGATCTCCCAGAACGCGGTGATTCCCAAGCTCAGAGCGCGGGTTCGATTCCCGTCACCCGCTCCAGACAGAAGCCCCAGGCCAGAGGCCCGGGGCTTTGTTGTTGCCCGGACCGGGTTGGGTGCCTCGCACCAGATCTGCACCACGTGGTTGATCGTCCGCGGCTCCTCGGTGGGCTCACCACCTGGTCGAGGCCGGGACCTGCCGGCTCGTTCGGTCGCGCCCTTGAGGGCGGGCCCGGACCGGGTCGTGCGCCCTATGCTCCACTGGATGAGACAGTGCGCCCACGAAACGCAGCCAGGCCCCCTGCACTCCGTGTCTGTGTCCGGGGCCGTGATGCGTGAGGACGGCCGGCTCCTGGCGATCCGCCGAGCGGACAACGGGACTTGGGAACTTCCGGGCGGCGTCCTGGAGCTGTCCGAGTCACCCGAAGTAGGGGTCAGGCGCGAGGTCCTGGAGGAGACCGGCATCCACGTCGAGGTGGGCGAGCTCTCCGGCGTCTACAAGAACACGGCCCGCGGGATCGTCGCCCTGGTCTTCCGCTGCGAGCCCTCCGCCGGCACCGAGCGCACCTCCGACGAGTCGACCGCAGTCGCCTGGCTCACGCCCGAGGAAGTCGCCGAGCGGATGTCCGAGGTCTACTCGGTACGACTGCTGGACGCCCTGGACCAGGCAGGCCCTCACGTGCGGAGCCATGACGGCAAGCACCTGGCGGGGTCCCTGTGACGCAGATGCCGCGCCAACTCCACGAGCTGCAAGATGTCCACGACCTCCTCGACGAGATACGGCTGCGCCCCGGCATATGGGTGCGTGGCAGCTCGTTGCAGCACCTCGACTCCATGCTGATCGGGTACCGCGCAGCCATGAGCGTTCACGGAGTCGATGAGGACTTCCCCTTCCGGGCCCCAGGCGCCGTTTCGCCCTTCGACCAGTGGCTGTGCCACCGCAACGGCTACGAGAGCTCGCTGGGCTGGGCCATACAGATCGAACGCGAGGCAGAAGAGGCCGGGACGCCAGCGATCGAGCTGTTCTTCAGCCTGTTCGACCAGTACCGAGCTGATCGTCGCGAAGCGGCGCGGTAGAACTTTCTCCACTGGATCAAGGCGGCTCGCTCCGCTCACCGCGCGCTCTCCGGCGTCCCCGCCGGGGCCGACGCTCCTGTCTCGGCCCCGCTCCGTCCCCGGCTACACCGGTCGCGCGGCTGGAGCGAGCACACCAGAAGCAGTGGCCGGGTAGCCCGATGTGGCTGGGGCCGGTTGGCTCCACGGGCCGCGTGGTCAATCGCCGATGCAGTCGCAGCAGCGATCGCCGTAGATGCGTGCGGTGTGCAGCTCCTGAACGGTACTGGTTGGAATGCGGGCCACGGCTACGCACACATTCTCAGGATGGTTGGGCGGCGCCTTGGAGGTGACGTCTACCTGGGCTTGGTAGTCGAGGGGGACCTTCGCCATCACATCGAAGACGTAGCAGTCGTCGACGACCGAATAGCCGTCGGCCCAGACGTGGATCAGTCCGCCGTCTGTCAGACGTACGTGCCACAGAGACGGGACATCGAGCAGCTTCACAGCGTGAAGGCTAGGCCACCTCGATCCGGGCCCCTCGCGTGCCCGATCGAACGGGGAACCACGGGGGCCACCGGGCAGCCACGGGTCACCGAAACATCAACCGCCCCCAACCTGAAAGCCAGGTCAGAGCCTCGACAAGGCTCACTGTCTCGGCATTGAACCGTGCCTCCTTGACGAGCCCATCCACCCGGACAAGCTCAGAACCCCGCACGCGGCGCGGCATCAGCCGGCTGGAGCGGGCCGACCATAGTCCCGCTTCCGAAGCCGCTCCCACGCAGCAGTGGTTGGGACACCTAGCAGCGGCGCAGAGTGCCGCTCTCCTTGGTGAGTTTGATGCTGTGGGCCCAGCCCTCGGTGTTCGTCCCATCGATGCGGGCGTAGATCCACTTGTTGCCGTAGGCGTTGGTGACGTAGCAGTGGTAGTAGAGCTTCGCGCCGGTCTTGACCACGGTCACGTACTGGCATTCCGCGTACGGCCCGGTGTAGAGGTGGGACGTCTCGCCCAGCTCGCCGTAGCCGGCGCTGCGGTTCTCGTGGGCCCAGCCGGTGCAGGCCGTCGACACCGGGGTGGGCTCCTTCACCGTCGGGCTGGGCTCGGTCTCCGGGGAGGCCGACGGGCTCTCGGTCGGCTTGTCGCCTTCGACGTCCGGCCTTTTCGTGGGGCCCAGTTCCTCGTCCTCATCACCGTCAGGCTCCTCCGAGGGCGACGGCTTCGAGGACGTTCCGGGAACGCCGGCGGACTCCGGGGTGCTGCCCCCCGTCGACCGGGGGCTGTCAGCGACGCCGGGCGGCGTCGGCTGTGCGCCGTTCGTCGTCGTGCCGCCCTGCTGGGACGTCAGGGCGTAGGTGATGCCGCCGCCTGCGGCGAGGAGCGCGACGGCGGCCGCTGCCGCGACGACGGTGCGATTGCCGCGACGGCGTGTGCGACGGGCTGCTGTCCGGCCCGTCTCGGGAGCGGGGACTCCGGCGTGGCCGGCGACCGGCGCGCCGTGCTGCGGCAGCGTCGGCGGCAGGTCGGGCTGCGCGTAGCCCGCGTGCGCAGGCTCAGGCTGCGGGGCGGGCTGGGGGAACAGCGGGGGACCGAACCCGGGGACCGGTGCGGCGGCCGCGGCCCCGGGGCCCACCGTGGGAGCGGGCGGCGGCGTCGGAGCAGCGGACGCGAGGTGCACCGTCCCGCCCGAGGCGACGCGCTCCAGCATGCCGCGCGCCTGTTCCGCGGTGGGCCGGTTCTCCGGCTCCTTCGCCATCAGTGCCTGGAGCACCGGCGTGAGCGGTCCCGCCCGGCGGGGCTCCGGCAGGGGCTCGGTGACGATCGCCGAAAGGGTGGACCACGCGGACGTGCGGCGGAACGGCGAAGTGCCCTCCACCGCTGCGTAGAGCGTCATGCCGAGCGACCAGATGTCCGACGCGGGACCGGGTTCCCTGCCCTGCGCGCGCTCCGGCGGCAAATAGTCGAGGGAACCGACGAGTTGACCGCTCCGGGTCAGCTTGGCCATGGCGTCGTCGTCGGAGGCTTCCATGCTGGCGATGCCGAAATCGGTGAGCACGACCCTGCCGCCGCGCTCGATCAGCACGTTTCCCGGCTTGACGTCTCGGTGGAGTACGCCGACGCGGTGCGCGGCGTCGAGCGCGTCCATCAGCTTGGCGCCGATCGCGGCGGCCTCGTGGGGCTCCAGTGTGCCGCGCTCCGTCAGCACGTCGTCGAGCGAGGGCCCGTCGACGAGTTCCATGACGATGACCGGGAGGCCCTGCTCCTCGGTCACGTCGTGCACGGTGACCACGCCGCTGTGCCGGATACGGGCGGCGGCCTGCGCCTCCCGCTGCATCCGGGTGCGTACGTCGGCCAGTTCGGCTGCGGAGGTGTCGGTGAAAGCCCGCAGGACCTTGACGGCGACCTCCCGGTTCAGGAGTTCGTCCACCGCCCGGGCGACCACTCCCATGCCGCCGCGCCCGATGATGGAGGTCACCCGGTAGCGCCCGCCGAGTACCTTGCCCGTCAGCTCTCCGCCATGCGCTTCCCCCGCGGTCACCGCACGCTCCGTTCCGTGGTTGTTCGTGAACCATCAATCCGAAGTCCTCAAGGGTAGAGGCTGGGGTGTGAGGGGAAGGCGGCGGCAGTGCGCAAGTTTGTGGTTGCTCAACAGGGTTGTCGCCCATGGCGGACACGGAGGCCCCTGTGGCGTGACCGTGGCCGTGGGCCGCCAGGGCCTGATCGGCCAGGTGAGCCTGCTCGGCCAGGTCGGCTCCCGCGCGGCGGGCGCCCCGTAGACCGCCCACCACCACCGTGGCGGCCAGGGCGGCGCCGATGTCGTGGCCCATGGGATCGGTCACCGGCACGTGCAGGGTGTCCCGGCTGGACCCAGGCACCAGCTCGCCCTTCGACCAGTAGCTGTGGCACCGGGACGACTACGAGACTTCGCTGAGCTGGATCACAGAGATCGGACGCGAGGCAGAAGCCTCCGGAGCACCAGCGATCGAGCTGTTCTTCAGCCTGTCCGACCAGTACCGAGCTGAGCGTCGCGAAAGCAGCGCGGTGGAACTGCGGTGGAACCGAGCACTGATCGACTCCCAAAGCAGATGTCGTCGCACCGCAAGTGGATGGACTGGGCGACCGCAGGCCGGGCCCCCCGCTGCGTCATTTCCTCGGCCATTGAGCGCAGCCAAGTGGGGGTGACTCGCGGACTGTTGATCAGACCTACGGCGAAGGCGGAGGCGCGGGCGCAACATATGGCACGCGTCGCTGGTGCTGGTCGGCGAGCCAAATGGCCGCAGCGACCCAAACGATCGCGACTGGAACGTCCGCCACCTCACCCAGGCAACGGCTGGTGTTCCCACATCCCTCATCCAGGCCAAAGAGCTCCCAGTCCACCGCCCAGTTCGTGGCCCCTTGGATTGGCCACGACAGGATGCTGGCCAGCTGAAGTCCGCCGACTGCCCCGAAAGCCCATGCACGGGATCGAGCGTCGAACCGAGTCTCGGGTGTGGTGGGCCTGTAGTAGGCCAGCAGCATGCAGGAGAGGGCTACGCCCACGAAGGAGTTCAGCCAGTCGTACTCTCCGGGGTCCAGCACCAACATGAAGACCGTTGTGAAGGTGGCAGCCCCAAGAGCCCCAGGATCAACGCCAGTTTGAGTGGGAGTTGTCACCTCAACACGCTATGTGACGTGATACGGCCATGTCCCCACAACTGAGCATCGGGGCTACTCGCTCCCTGGAAAAGCTCTAGGCCAGAGGCCCGGGCCTTTGTTGCTGTCGGAGTGCTGTTTCGGCTGTTGAACCTGAGGTCCGTCCGGGGGGCTCAGCTGCGCCGGGAACCAGCCGGCGCGGCATGGCGTCTGGCACAGGACGATCAGGTCGTCCACGGAGTCGGGGAACGCCCGGAAGGCAGATCCAGCATGTTCGTCCTGCTGATGTACGGCGCCATACTCGCCGTACCGCTCTGGGTCATCGCGGTCATGGTGAAGCTGCTGTCGGTCGTCCTCCCCGGGCGCCGGGCGGACTGGGGCCGGGACCTGCTGCGTTGGAGCGCGGGCATGGCGGCTGTCGCCGCCGTCATCGTGTACGCGATCGGGCTCGGCTCGGTCCAGTGGGACGCGAGCGAAGCCGAGTCCGGAGCAGGGTCCTCCCCCGCCGTTCCCTGCCGCTCCCTCCCGCCCGGCACGCTCGATCAACTCGCGGGCCACGAACCGTCCTACTTCCCCCTGGGCTTCGACTGCCTGCTGGACGACGGTCGCATCGTCTCGGCCGGCGGCCCCTACAGCCTGCTCAACCTGCTGACCGCCGCCTTCGGCCTGGCAGCGGTTCTGTCGCTGCTCGCCGTGGGCTTTCTGGACGAGTACCGGGCGCGGGCGGAGATGAAGGCAGGGAGCGTGGCTGATCCGCGGGAAGCGCTCTAGCTGACGGATTCACGTACAGCGCCGAGGGGGCGTGCCACAACGTGCCGGTGAGGGCGGTGAACCGTGGTCATCAGGGGACTGGGTGACGTGCCCAGGGGACGAGGTTGCGCAGGGCAGCAACGCCGCAGGTCAGCAACTCGGTTCATCGCCTTCTGCCGTGCAGGGTGCCGGTACGATCAGCGCCACATCTCGGACGGTGGGGGATCGCTACGAGCGACGGCATGGCACTCGCTGTCCATCGCGACAGGGAGTGGGTCATCCGGAACGCGACGGGCCGGAAGTTCGTCTACGAGTCCGCGGAGCAAGCCTTCGAGGAACTGCACGAGTACGGCGAGGGTGTCACTGTCGGTACGCGTGAGGTGTATCGAGGCATGTTCCGCACCAAGCCCGGCACCGACTGGCAACCGGTCTCGCCGCCGGACCCCGTGCGCCACAGCGACGACTGACAGGGCGAATGCCTGCGGGACGGCGGGTTGTCAGTGCTCGGGCATAACGTCTGGCTCATGGCAGACAGACGCTCTGACAACTGGCGTACCTGGACGGCCCACGAGGGAGCATCCCTGTGGGGCCTCTTCACGACCTGTAAGGACGTCGAGGGAGACCGCGGTGTGGGATGACCTCGTCGCGAAGTATGCCTGGGCTGATGAAGAAGCCCCTGAGGCGTATACGTTCTCCGTCATTTCAGGGAAGACCGAGGACGAAGTGATCCGGGCCTTCGGTGGTGATCCGGCTGTGTCTCGGATGATGACGTTCGACGAGACAGCCGATGAACAGGCACGTCATCTCTATGAGGATCACGAACTGCTGCGCGTGGTCACTGTCGGCGCACACGTCATCGGCATCGAGTGGGGCTACCACGGCAGTCTCCCGGAGATCGCCAGGCGAGCCTCAGCCGGCGGCGGCCGGTTCTTCAGCTTCCACCGGGACGCCAACGCCCGTTACCGGATCTTGCACGCACTCGACGGTCGTGTGGACGTCATGTTCGACCCCTTCGTCCTGGAGGACGCAGCCTGGTCGGATCCCCGGCCCGAGGTGCCTGTCTGGGCGGAGGGTGTCACGTTTCGTATGGAGACCCTGAGCGCCGAGTCCTTCGCGCTGATGGAGCGCGTGATGGGCGTAGCAGTCGATCCTGGCTGGATGAACACGGCACTCCGCACCGTGCTCCTCGCTTCACCTGCCCCGCTCTTCAACAACCCTGAAGCGGCGTGGCCCGCGTGACTGCTGGGCGGCAGCGGACCGCGGGCATCAGTAACGGTGCCCCGGCCAGTGCGGATCCGTCCAGCGAGCCTCGTCCGTGAGTCCCAGCAGGCGTATCCGGTGCCGCAGATCCGCCGACGCGCCCGACTCGCGGAGTCGCACCGTCGCGTGGCCGAGGAGCCAGGACACCAGCTCCGCGCGCATCTCCTCCTCGTGGTCGTACCAGCTGACCTTCCACGGCAGGTTGTCTCCCAGGAGTTCGTACTCCCACGTGGCCGCCGCCTCGGCGAGACGGCGGTCGCTGAGGTGCCCGGTCCGCGTCTCCCACTCGGCGAGCCAGGGGCCGATCGTTCCCGACGCCTCTGCGCACATCGCGACGACGTCGTGCGCCGGGACGGCTGCATCCGGGTCGGTGAGGCTCTGCTCCCACCAGGCGTGCAGGAACTCGCGTACCGGGCCGGCGTGATCGGCGGGCCACTGCTGCCAGTTGCCGCGGGCGAAGGAGTGTCCCACCTCTTCCAGCCCGAACGTGGCCTCCGCGCGACCGGCGACCAGGAACCTGGCGAACTGCGGCAGGATGCGGCGCAGCACAGCCGCGTGATCGGTCCAGTCGGTGGCCTGCCAGGTCCGGCGCAGAAGGTCCGGGTCCAGCTCGACGTCCGGCGTCTTCAGAAGCGCGAGCTCCTCCGGACTGCCCCAGTGGCACTCGCAGTTGTGCTCGTCCGGACGGGCGGTCATGCCGCGGAAGGTGATGGCGAGGTTGTCGACGGCGGCGCTGAGGCGGCGGTGTGCGGGGTGGTCGGAGGGGTGCATGATGCGACCGGCCTTCAGGGACTCCGTACGGCTTGCGCCGGCCGAAGATCCGCACCCTACCGGCTGGAGCGGGGCGGAGACCGGCCGCCCGGGCACCCAGGGGGCCGGCGGTGTCGGCCGTGCACGGGAGCACGACGAAGGCCCTGACCGCTGAAACGGTCAGGGCCTTCACGTCGCGGCCCGGCGCTGTGCGCCGCCGGGGGTAGGCATCCGCCGCCTGACCGCGGTGGATCTCAGGCGTTGTCTTCGGACGAGACGAAGGGCATGGCCAGCAGCCAGTGCTGGTTCTCGCCTTCGTTGGGTTCCCACAACACCGGGCGGGTTCTCACCCCCGCCTCCCAGGGGCAGTCCAGGGCAAGTCCCGTACCGGCGTTGATGATGCGATGTGCCCGACGGTCCGGGGCCGGAACGATGCGCCAGCGCTGCCATGGCACGTCAAGATCACTGCGTCCGCGCATACGGGGATGCTGGTGACCATCGGCAGCCTGAAGGGTCTGACCGTCGAGAACCAGGTTGTTGCCGACGGAGACGATGCGCACCTCTTCCTTGTGGCCCGACGGCTCGAAGTTCCAGAGCTGGTGCGGTTGGCCATGTGTTCCCCACAGGTGAGGATGGCTGCCGTCCGACCGTTCCAGAGCAGTGTCCAGCGCCAGTCCGCTGGTGACGGACAGGAGCAGGAAGGGCCCCGTGGAGCGGCGTTCGCGGCGCTTGAAGAACGCACCCACGTCATTGGTGCCGATCTTCAGGAAAGGCAACCCGATCTCGGCGCTGATCTGACGGTCTCGTGGAGGCATGCGCGCCATGCTAGAAGGGCAGAGCGGTGCTCCGGGTGGTGATGGCCAAGGTGCCGACGTCGGCTGCACCCCACCAGCATCTTCCTCAACAGGACTGGCCGGCAGCCTCAGTCACCGGCTCCTGACGAGCGATGCGGGGATGCCTCACCGCGGCCCCTCGCCTGGCTCCAGCAGACGACGCCCCCGGTTCTCGTCACTGTCCCACCCTCCCGTCGACGCACTCCCGCAGCAGGTCCGCGTGCCCGCAATGGCGGGCGTACTCCTCGATGCGGTGCACCAGCAGTTCGCGTACCGCGATGTCCTCCCTGCCCACGCGCGCGCCCAGGTCCGGGTGCTCGGCCAGGATCGCGTCCGTGGCGGCCTGTTCGCGTTCCAGGTCCGCGTACGCGCCGTCGACCACGGACTGATCCGCGACGGCTCCGGTGAAGTCCGCGTCCCGTTTGCCGTACAGCTTCGGTACCGGATCGCCGTCGGTGATCCAGTTGCGCCAGTCGCGTTCGACTTCGGCGAGGTGGCGGAGCAGGCCCAGCAGCGACATCGTCGAGGGCGGGACCGAACGGCGGGCCAGTTGTTCCGGGGTCAGGCCCTCGCACTTCATCCGCAGGGTCATGCGGTAGTTGGTCAGGAAGTCGTCCAGCGTCGCGAGCTCGCCGTCCGGGCTCGCGCCCTCGCTGTTGCGCGGGTCGTCGTTCGGGTCGGCCCACATGTCGGGGTAGACGGTTGCCTGGGTCCATCGTGCGGGTTGGTCGCTCATGCGCTCCCTGTTCGTCCGTGGGACCGCCCGAGCACGCGGGTGCCCCGAGTCTGCCGCCCAATGTGTCAGGGACGAACGCCCGGGCGCTCCTCAATTTCCGCGGGCGGAGGCGGAGGTCGGCTCGGCAGGGCCGGATCGCGTCGAGAAGCCCCGCTCCGCTCCGACGTCTCCTGTGAAAGGGCTGCCGGGGTACCCCGGGGTCACACCCTCGAATGCTCGTGGGGGAAACGGGCCGTGAGCCGTTCTTCGCGGGGGTGGCGTACGCCGAGCTGGAGCTCGTGGGGCACCGGGCCCTGGACGGGCGGGTGCTGCTGGTCGAGTACCGGCCGACCGGGCGCGGCATTCAGCGGGCCTGAGCGACCGGCGTCCGCGCCGGACACGGACCAGGGCCGGGCCCCTGTCAGGAGGGGTCCGGCCCTGGTGTCATACGGTGCGGCCCGGTTCAGGCCGGAGGTGCGCCGCGGCTATGCGGCTGTGCGCGGTGTCAGCGACGGTTCCACGACTTGCTGTCGACGACGTGGCCGCGTCGGTCCTTGAGGATGGCCTTGTCCTTGTTGTCCCAGACGTAGTTGCGGCGGTCCTGGAACACGTCGGTCCGGGTGTCGTGGCCGATGCCCGTGTGGACGCGGACCGTGGAGCGGCCGGCGAGGGTGAAGTGGCGGAACGTGTAGCGGTGGCCCGCCTTGTCGGTCAGGGTCCAGCCGTTCAGCTTGACCGGCTTGCGGGAGGTGTTCTTGATGTCCACCCACTCCGCGTTCCGGGACCGGTTGGAGTTGTCCTCGCGGCCGGGGCTGTCGTACTGGATGCGGCCCAGCTCGATCGCCGAGTTGGCGGATCCGCGGTCGTGCCCGCGGTCGTGTCCGCGGTCGGCCGCCACGGCCGGCATGGCCAGGGCGGTCACCACGGCGCCGGCGGCCATCGTGGTGGCGACGAGAGTGCGAGCGGTACGAGAAGCAGACAAGAGAAAGCCCCCTCGAATCAGGGGCACAACGGTCCGTTCGGCCCGTTGTGCTGTACGGGTTCTCGGCCGTCCCCGGGCCGAGGACCCAAACTCTGCGGCTCCGAGGCGCCGGTCCGCAGGTGCTCCGCTTCGTGTTACTGAATGCGGACATTTCCGTAACAGTTGATTGCGTCGTTCAACTAACCAGCGCTGTGATGTTCCGGACAAAACGTGCCTGTTGCACCAACCCGGACGGTCACTGACAGCAAGCCTTTACCGGCTCCGGCGCACCACCCCCCGCGCCACCCCGCTCGCCACCCAGGGCAAAGCTTCGCTCCAGGTAACGAAGCGAAGCGGCCGATCCTCGAACGGTCTGTCCCATGTCGCATGCAGGTGCGAGAAATCGCCGGTCGAACGGGCTCGCGTCGCATCCATGCGACCGGGTCACTAATTCGGATGCCGTCGCGAACGTCGGCGGGTAGCGTCACGTCCCGCGCCTTCCGATGCGCTGCGCCCCGGTTACTTCCTGAAAAGAACACCCACCGGTGCGCATATCCGATCTCGGAAGGCGCACACCGCCGAGTCCTCGACCCACGTCCTCGACCCGTGCCCCTCGAACCCTCACTCTCCGGTCCGACGACTGCCGTCCCGCGCCCGCGCACCGCAGTGGCCCAACGACGTGACCCACCTCTTCGACCCGTCGCTCCCCAGGGGGACTTCTGCATGACCCGGTTCAGCCGCCAGCGGACCAAGGCCGACGCCCGGGCGGAGATCCAGGCCGAAGTGCCGGGCCTGACCGCGCGCGGAGTGACCTCCCCGCTCTCCACCGACGGCCGGTGGGCCACACCGCCGCGGGGGGCGTCCGCGCCGGTGGTCGCCCCGTGGCTGCCGTGGATCACCAACCACCAGGGCGGTGCCGGATACGTCCGGGAGCCGAAGGACGCGCTCTTCCTGCTCGCCGTCTCCAACATGGTCGGGCGGCACACCTTCCACGAGAGCGCCGATTCACGCGACGACCGCTATCTGCGGCTGATCCGCGAACTCGCCCTCAGCGAACCGGTGTGGACCCTCGGGCTGCTCGGCTGGCTGCGGACCGACGCCCGGATGCGGACGGCCTCGCTGGTGGGCGCGGCCGAATTCGCCCGTGCGCGGCTGGAGGCCGGAGAAGCGGGATACAGCCGGCAGGCGATCAACGCCGTACTCCAACGTCCCGACGAGCCGGGTGAGTTGCTGGCGTACTGGATGTCCCGGTACGGCCGGAGGCTGCCCCAGCCCGTCAAGCGCGGGGTCGCCGACGCCGTACGCCGGCTCTACACCGGGCGGGCGCTGCTGAAGTACGACAGCGACTCCCGGGCCTACCGGTTCGGTGACGTGCTGGAGTTGACGCACCCCGCACCGGCCGCGGACCGGCCCTGGCAGGGAGAGCTGTTCCGGTACGCGCTGGACCGGCGGCACCGGCCCCACCGCGCCGTGCCGCCCGTCGGCGAAGCGCTGCTCGGCGCGCACCACGCGCTGATGGCCGTGCCGGTCGCCGAGCGGTACGCCCTGGTCACCGGGCCCGACGGGGCCGATCGGCTGGCGGCGGCAGGGATGACGTGGGAGGCGCTGGCCGGCTGGCTGCACGGGCCGCTCGACGCGGCGGTGTGGGAGGCCGTGATCCCGTCGATGGGGTCGATGGCCCTCGTCCGCAACCTGCGCAACTTCGACCTCGCGGGCGTCAGCGACGAGGTCGCCGCGCAGGTGGCGCGACGGATCTCGGATCCGGACGAGGTGGCCCGCTCACGGCAGTTCCCGTTCCGCTATCTGGCCGCCCACCGCAACGTGCCCTCGCCGCGCTGGGCACGGTCCCTGGAGACCGCCCTCAACCACTCGCTCGCCCATGTGCCCGCGCTGCCCGGCCGGACCCTCGTCCTGGTGGACCGCTCGGGCTCGATGTTCTGGCACACCAGCGAGGGGAACGACCTCACCCGGGCGGATGCCGCCGCCATTTTCGGGACCGCCCTGGCCACCCGGGCCGAACACGCCGACCTGGTCGAGTTCGGCACCGGCAGCCGCACGGTCGAGATCGGCCCGGGTGAGTCCGTCCTGGGGGCGGTCGACCGGTTCCACGACCTCGGCGGCACCAACACCGCCGCGGCGGTCAAGCAGCACTACCGCGGGCACTCCCGGGTGGTCGTCGTCACCGACGAGCAGGTGCAGTCGACCCACTGCAAGGACCCGCTCGCCGCGGTGCCCCGCGATGTTCCGGTCTACACCTGGAACCTGGAGGGGTACGCCACCGGGCACTCCGCCTCCGGGCCGCACCGCCACACCTTCGGCGGCCTCAGCGACGCCGCCTTCCGGCTGATCCCGCTCCTGGAGGCGGCGCGGGACGCGAAGTGGCCCTGGGAGCAGCCCGCCGACTCCCGTCTCTGATGTGCACCGCGTGTGCGGCAACACCGCACACCCGGTTCACGACGTCACCGATCGCGCTGCGACGCCGACGAGCCGCCGACCGTCAGCTCGTCACCACCACCGTCGTCGTCACCAGGACCGCCACCATCGCCGCCTCCATGTTCCAGATGGCGGTGCGCACGCTCTCCCCCGCCCACTGGCCGTTCGCGATCTCCTCCATCCGCGGTGCGACCTCCTTGCGCGGCAGGTCCGGGAAGGCGAGCCGGTGCAGCTTCGCCGCGTGGATCAGGGCGATCAGGCCCGCCGAGCGGTCGTCCGGAGTGGCGTTGTGCAGAACGAGGGCGGCGAGGCGGCTGCGCAGCTCACGCTCGGCCGAACCATCGGCCTCGGGGTAGCGGCGGACCGGGAACAGGCCGAGGACCTTGCGCTGTTCCTCGCTCACCAGGCCCCGGTCGCGCAGGCTGTCGATCGTGGCCGTGACGGCCTTGTCGTGGTCCCTGGTCAGCCAGTCGGTGATCTTGGGTGCCCTGCTCTTCTTCGACGCCCAGGCGTCGATCAGCGCGAGGCGCTCGTCGAGCAGCCGGGTGCCGGTGGGCGTCGTGTCCTTCACGGTCAGCCGCTCGCGGTCCACCGCTATGCGGCCCGCGAGGACGAGTTCGAGCACGATGCCGCCCGCGACGGCCCAGCCCGCGGCCTGCCGCTCCTTCGCCGCTCCGGACTCGTCGTCCAGCGACAGCAGCATGATCTCCTCGCCCAGCGTGACCGTCATGCGTCGGTTCCCTTCCGTCGTTCCCCCTGCTCTGTTCGACGCCCGGGGGCGGCGGCCAGTTCCCGCGCCGGTCCCCGCAGCGGCGAAAGGCGTGTGATCGCCACGCCGTCCGGTCATCTCGGCCGCCCCTATACGCTGGGAGATTCGCATTGACGAGTCGACGAGTTGCAGAGTTGCCGAGTTGACGAGTCATCCACGAGTTGGGGGGCCATCCATGGCACTGTTCGGGAACGCGCACACCATTGACCCGGCGGCGGCGCAGCAGGACTACGCGCGGCTGCTCGGGCAGGGCGAGCAGGTGCACGCCGCGTATCTGCTGATCCGCGACACCATCCTCTTCACCGACCGCCGGCTCCTGCTCATCGACAAACAGGGCATCACCGGCAAGAAGGTGGAGTACCACTCCGTGCCGTACCGGAGCATCACGCACTTCGCGGTGGAGACCGCCGGGACCTTCGATCTCGACGCCGAGCTCAAGATCTGGGTGTCGGGCACACCGGCCCCGATCCAGAAGACGTTCACCAAGGGCGTCGACATCTACGAGGTGCAGGCCATCCTGACGCAGTTCGTGGCGCGGTAGCCCGCCACCGCGCGTCCCCGGAACCACGCGACCGGGCCGGCTCCGCGCCGGAACGGGGACGCGCGGCCGGGAGGCCGCCGTGCGCCGAGGGGGGTCGGCGCGAGAGGGTTGGGACGTGTCCTCCTCCCTCGCACCCGCGGCCCAACAGCCCGTGCCCGCCGGGCAGATGATCGTCTGCGGTGACGACGCGCTGGCCACACGGCTCGCCGGTGAACTGCACAGCGTGTACGGCGAGCGGGTCACCCTCGTCGTACCGCCGGCGCGGTCGTCGGCGAGCAGCCCGGCGGCCGCCGTGCCGAACCGCATCGCCTCCGCGCTCTTCGGGCGGGTGAGCGCCGCGATGAACCGGCCGGGGACGGCGGACGCGACCGGCTCCAGCGGCGAAATCCTGTTGCCCGTACGCGAGATGGAGGCCGCCGAGCCGACCGAGGAGGCGCTGCGGCTGGCGGGTGCGGAACAGGCCGCCGCCGTCGCTCTCGTCCATGACGACGACGAGACCAACATCAGGGCCGCGCTCGCCGCGCGTCGGCTCAACCCGCGGTTGCGGCTGGTGATCCGGCTCTACAACCGCAAGCTGGGCCAATACCTGGAGGCGCTGCTCGACCAGGCCGCCGTGGTCGCGACGCCCGGGCTGGACGCGTCCGAGCTGGACGCGTCGACCACCGTGCTGTCCGACGCGGACACGGCCGCGCCCGCGCTGGCCGCGACCGCCGTGGCCGGTACGAGCAAGGTCGTCCAGGCCGACGGTCTGCTGCTGCGGGCCGTGGAACGGCCGCCGCACCGGCAGGGCGAGGCGCCCGACTCCGGTCTGTGCACCCTCGCGCTGCTGTCGTCCACCGGCCACGGCCCCTCCGGCACGGCCGGTTCGGACATCGGCGCGGACAGACCGCTGCTGCTGCCCGACGACGCGACCGTCGCCGCCTCGACCCGGAGGGGCACGGTGGTGCTGGAGGCCGTGTCGCACAGCGGGGCCGCGGTGCCGTCCCGCCAGCTGGCCGGACGGGGAGCGCCCCTCGGCGAGATCTTCTCGCGGCGGCTGCGCTGGGCGCTCGCCGGGATGGGGGCGGCCGTGCTCGCGCTGGCCGTCGCCTCCTGGCTGACGACCGGCGAACACCCGCTGCGGGCCGCGTATCTGACCCTGCTCGACCTGTTCGCCATCGGCGACCCGGCCGTCGGCGAGCCCACCGCCCGTCAGGTGCTCCAGCTGCTGTCGGGACTGGCCGGGCTGGCGCTGCTGCCGGTGCTGGTCGCGGGCGGGCTCGAGGCACTCGGCGCGTTCCGCGGGCCGGCGGCGCTGCGCCGTCCTCCGCGAGGCCTGTCGGGGCATGTCGTGCTGCTCGGGCTGGGCAAAGTCGGCACCCGCGTGCTGGTGCAACTGCGGGAGCTGGGCATCCCGGTGGTGTGCGTGGAGGAGGACCCTGATGCGCGCGGCATCCCCCTCGCGCGGCGGCTGCGCGTTCCCGTGGTGCTGGGCGATGTCACGCACGAGGGCGTCCTGGAGGCGGCGAAGATCCATCGCGCGTACGCGCTGCTGTCCCTGACCAGCGTCGACACCACCAACCTGGAGGCGACGCTGTACGCACGGACGGTCAAGGCGGATCTGCGGGTCGCCCTGCGGCTGTACGACGACGACTTCGCCACCGCCGTCTACCGCACCCTGCGCGTGGCTCATCCCGACGCGATGACCCGGAGCCGCAGCGTCTCCACGCTCGCCGCTCCCGCGTTCGCCGGCGCCATGATGGGCCGGCAGATCCTCGGCGCGATCCCGGTCGAGCGCAAGGTGCTGCTCTTCGCCGCGCTGGAGGTGGCCGGGCACCCGCAGTTCGAGGGGCGGACGGTCGCGGAGGCGTTCCGGCCCGGCGCGTGGCGGGTGATCGCCCTGGACACGGCGGAGCCCGACGACCGTCGCCCCGACCTCGCCACCGCCCGCCGCGACATCCGCCGCGAACACGCCGGCCGGCTGCTGTGGGACCTCCACCCCGGGTACGTCCTGCGGCCCGAGGACTGTGTCGTGGTGGCGGCCACCCGGAGAGGAATGGCCGAACTCCTGGGCCGGCAGCCCGAGTCGCGTACCGTGCGCGGCACGACCCGGACGGACGGGTGACCTGCGACGGGGCGTTTCCGTCCGGGCCGGCCGTGCGGTTCGACTGGGACCCGCACAGGTTCGTCCGCCATACTGCCTGCCGTGGAGCAGCGCATAGGTTCGATCATCCCGCCGACGGCCGCCGCCGGACTCGACCCGGCACACATCCCCGGGCTGGTGCCCCCGCGCCCCGCGGAGGGTGACGAGACGGACGCGGCCGTCCCCGAGCAGGCCACCGACGCGGAACAGGCCGACGAGGCACCGCCGGAGGATGCCGCGCCCGAGGGCGTGACGTCCGAGGACGAGGGCTCCGACGCGGAGGGGTCCGCCCCCGAGGATCCCGGGAAAGCGAGGCCGGTCGAGGACGAAGGGCCCGTCTTCGAGGCATCCGACCGCCGGGGCGCCATCGTCGCCGACGCGGAAGGCATCACGTTCCGTCTGGACGAGGAAGAAGCCCACTTCGGCTGGGACGAGATCGGGGCGGTGGAGATCGGCACCCCGCGGTTCGGCCGGCGGTTCGGTGTCACCGTCTACGTGTCCAGTCAGCGCTGGTTCGAGAACGACGTCGAAGCCTCGTCCAAGGCGGAGTTGAAGCAGTGGGCGGCGGAACTCGACGCGGTGCTGGACGCCCGGTTCGAGGACTCCGACGCGTAGGACCTGAACGCGTAGGACCTGACGCGCAGGTCCTGGCGCGCGGTTCACGTACTTGACGCCGACGGCCTCACACGGAGGACCCGACGTCCCGGTCACGCCCTAGCGTGTCCGACCTCAGCACAGAGCCCCGGGCCGCCGGCCCGGGGCTCGTTGCCGTCCACCGCCCTGTCACACCCCCGTCGGCACGACACTGCGACCGGTCTCGTGCGCGTACAGCGTCGCCCGGTCGTGCAGGGCCGCATGGACCGCCATCCGTGCGTCGCGGCGGCGCTGCGCCGGGCCGTCGGGCAGATGCAGGACTCCGGCGTTGCCGCGGGAGCCGCGCTGGATCTCCGCGGTGCGCGGAATGCGCAGCGACTCGTAGTGCGCGAGCCGGGATACGACCGATGTGCCGGAGCCTTCGGCCAGGCAGGCCGCCAGGTCCATCGCGTCCTCGATCGCCTGGTTCGCGCCCTGGGCCATGAACGGCAGCATCGGATGCGCGGCGTCACCGAGCAGCGTGATGTGGCTGCTGGACCAGGTGCGCAGCGGGGGCCGGTCGTGCAGCGCCCACTGGTGGGTGCTCTCCACGGCCCGGACGATGTCGCCGACCAGGCCGTTCCACGCCCCGAAGGCCCGTGTCAGGTCGTCCGGGTTCCCCGGTGCCGACCAGGACTCGGCCGGTGCCTCGGTCATCGGCACGGTCGCCGCGTAGCTGATGTACTCGCCCGACGCGACCGGGTAGCAGACGAAGTGCCCGCCCGGGCCCAGCCACAGACGCACCAGCGACTCGCGGGCCTCCGCGGGCAGACGGTCCACCGGAACGAGACCGCGGTAGATGCCGAGGCCGGCGAAGACCGGGGCGTCGCGGTGGAACGTCTCGCGGACCGTCGAGTGGATTCCGTCCGCGCCGACGACGACATCAGCCGGGCGGACGGTGCCGTCGTCGAAGGTGAGCCGTGCTCCCTCCGAGGTCTCCTGTGCGGCGCGCAGCCGACGGCCCAGGTGCAGGCTGTCGCTGTCCACCAGGGAGAGCAGGGCCTCGTGGAGATGGGCCCGGTGGATGGTCAGATAGGGCGCGCCGAACATGCGCTCGCAGTCCCCGCCGAGCGGGGTGCGGGCGATGGGGCGGCCGGTCCAGCCGCGTACCTCCATCGCCTCGATGCGTACCGCGTGCTTGCGCAGCGCGGGTTCGAGACCGAGGCGGACCAGGGGGCGGATCGCGTTCGGGGAGAGCTGGACGCCCGCCCCGACCTCGGCCAGCTGCCGGGTCTGCTCGAAGATCTCGTACGGTGTGCCGTTCGCGGACAGCGCGCCGGCGAGTGCCAGGCCCCCGATGCCCGCGCCGACCACGGTGATCCGCGGCCGTTCCACTTCGTCCACTTCCCCGAACTGCACGTCTGTGACCGCCTTCCGCGTCGCCGCACCTGTCGGCGGAGCGGCTGTCGCACCGGCCCCGCCCCATGAGAATGTGCGGCCGCCACCCCGGCGGCAACGCGGGTCACGCCCTCCCCTGACAACTGTCGCCGGTTCCATGACGTCCGTCACCGGCTCCCCTCCGCGCCCTCCTGGAAGCCCGTGGCCCGGTCCTAACGTCCTGAGTGCGCCCCGGAGTTCTGTCCGTGGGCGACCCACAACGCCGGGAGGAAAGACAGTGAAGGAACCGGAGGGACCGCGGTGACCGCGGTGGCCGTGGAGGGCCTGCGCAAGCGCTACGGAGACCACGAGGCCGTACGCGGTGTGGACTTCACCGTCTCGGAGGGCGAGATCTTCGCCCTGCTGGGTCCGAACGGCGCGGGCAAGACCACCACACTGGAGATTCTCGAGGGCTTCCGTGAACGCGACGGCGGCCGGGTCGAGGTGCTCGGGCGCGACCCGGGGAAGAAGGCGGACGGCAAGTGGCTGCGCGGCCGGATCGGTCTCGTGCTCCAGGACATCGCCGTCGAACCGTATCTGTCGGTACGGGAGACCATCGCGCGGAACGCGGGCTACTACCCGGCGCCGCGCGGCGTGGACGAGGTGATCGACCTCGTCGGTCTCCAGGAGAAGCGCGGCGCGAAGGTGAAGGACCTCTCAGGAGGGCAGAAGCGGCGTCTGGACCTGGCGTTGGGCGTCATCGGTGACCCGCAGCTGCTGTTCCTGGACGAGCCCACCACCGGTTTCGACCCGGGCGCCCGCCGCGGTGCCTGGGACGTGGTGCGCAATCTCCGGGACGCCGGCACCACGATCGTGCTGACCACCCACTACATGGACGAGGCCCAGGCGCTCGCCGACTCGGTCGTCGTCATCACCGGCGGTGAGATCGTCGCCACCGGCACACCGGAGACCCTCGGCGGCCGGGACAGCGCGCTGGCCCGCATCAGCTTCGCGCTGCCGCGCGGTGCCGTGCCGTCCGACATCCCGCTCTCCGTCACATCGGTGGCGGACGGTCTGGTGACGGCGGAGGCCGAGGAGCCGACCGCGGCCCTGCACAAGCTCACCGACTGGGCGCTGCGCCGCGGCACTCCGCTGGAGCGCCTCAGCGTGGTGCAGCCGACGCTGGAGGACGTCTACCTGGACCTCACCCGTGATTACGCGGACCTCACAGACAAGGAAGCACCCTCGCCGTCCTCGGGCCGAGGGCCGCGCCGACCGAGGCGGAGCCGCTCATGACCACCCTGACCCCGACCACGGCCACGCGCGCCGACCGTCCCGCGGTCCGCGGCGGACATGGCCAACTGTCCCTTCTCGTGCACCAGATCCGCTTCGAGCAGCTGTCGTTCTGGCGCAACCCGCAGTCGATGGTCTTCACCTTCGTCCTGCCGATCGTCATCATCGGGATCTTCGGTGCCGTCTTCAGCGGCGGCAGCGGCGAGACCTTCTTCTTCGGCCTCACGGGCATGCAGTACTACACGCCCACGATCGCCGCGGTGTCGGTGCTCGGCGCCTGTTACGGCCAGCTGGCGATCGTGCTGGCGATGCGCCGCCAGCAGGGCATCCTCAAGCGGCTGCACGCCACCCCGCTGCCCGCCTGGATCTACTTCGCCGGGCTGCTGGTCCACTGTGTGGTGGTCAGCGTCGTCGACGTCGCGCTGGTCATGGGGATCGGCTCGCTGTACGGCGTGACGCTGCCCTCCGCCTGGGGTCCCGTCGTGCTGACGCTGGTGCTGGGTGCGGCGAGCTTCTGCGCCCTGGGTGTGGGCGTCGCCTCGCTCATCAGGAACTCGGAGGCGGCCCCAGCCGTCGTGCAGTTCATCCAGTTCCCGCTGGTCTTCATCTCCGGCAGCTACTTTCCGATCCACGCCGACGTGTTGAACACGATCGCGGGTCTGCTGCCGGTGAAGCCGTTCAACGACGCCATGCTGGCGCCGTTCGCCAACGACGCCGGCTACCAGTGGAAGGAACTCGCCGTCCTGGCGGCCTGGGGTGTCATCGGCGCCCTGATCGCCGTGCGCCGCTTCCGCTGGGACCCGCGGCCGGAGTGAGGAATCCGCGCGACACCGCACCGCTCACGACAAGGGGGGCCTCCCGGGGAGGCCCCCCTCGGTGCGTCGGCGCTCAGCGCTCGCGGGTCGGCGGAAGCCGCGGGCGGCAAGGGACGTGGGAGAGGAAAGGCCCGTGGGCGCGCGAGAAGGCCCGGCCGGAGGGGGATCCGGCCGGGCCCTGTCGTCCCGCGGGGGGTCAGGCGGTCCGCGTCAGCTCCCCGGGACCGTGCGCACCCTCGGGGAGGGGGAAGACATGCGCGAGCCAGGCGTAGGTGCGCAGTTCGTCCAGCAGGCTCAGGCCGAGCCGGTTGTGGAGCATGTGCGCGTGCGAGAAGAGGATCATGCCCGGGTGGGTCGGAGACTTCTCCTCGATCAGCTCCTTCAGGGACACCAGCGCCGCGTGCCAGCCGGCGAAGGGGCCGTGGCCCGCCGGGTCGGCGTCCTTGGCGGAGCCGTCCCGGTTGACGGTGGTGATCCGGTCGAGCAGGTCGTCCGGGTAGCCGGCCTCCGTGGCCCAGGCGCGCCACGCGCCCAGGCCGTGCGCGTAGTAGTACGAGCGCTCCGCCGGATCGCCGAGGGCGCCTGCCGCGGCCATCGTGCCGCGCAGGGCGAGCATCGCGCGGTGTCCGTCGGTGGAGATGCGGGGGACGAATCCGAGGACGAGCTCACTGGCGAGCCGGAAGAGCCGCTCGGTGGCGGGCATCAGGGCCGCGCCGCCGTAGCGCTCGGTCTCCGGCTCGTAGACGGCCCGGTGGACGCCCGGCTCCCGCAGTTCCCGCACGAAACGGTTGTCGCCCGTCTCGCCCGCCGCGGCCAGCCGGCCCGCGCCGAGCCGGTAGGCGTCCGCGTCCAGCGGCTCCTCGCCGCCGGTGAGCCGGCCGGCTACGGCCAGCCGCTCGGTGAGGGCCTGCTCGACCCGGTCGTACGTCCGTGGGTCGAGATCGCCGATCCGCAGCCGGACGTGCGGTCCGGACTGCCAGTACCGCATGAAGAACCAGGGTCTGTCCGGGGCCAGTTCGCGCACCACCGGGCCCACGACCTCGGTCAGTACCCGGTCGTGGGCCGATCGTGCCGTGGTGGCGAGGTGCAGGTGCCACGCGTTCCAGTCCGTGGTCCCGCCGGGCGGGGTGGTGTGCCCGGTCGTGTCTCGCTGCGTCATGTGTGTCGCTCCTTCGCGCTCCGAGCCGTCAGACTCTGAGGTCGAGCAGCGCGCCACCGGTGTCCTGAGGGACCCCCACGACCGCCGACAGGACGATCGCCTCGTCCTCGTCGAGGCCGATGACGCGTTGCGTGGGTATCTCCTTGAACGCCCTGACGGGGCGTGCGAACAGGCCCGACGCGGCCGCGGACAGACACAGTCCGTGGACCGCCCAGCCGCAGGCGTGCTGGGCGGCGCTCCAGCCGGCGGGGCCGAGCCGGGCGAACAGCTCCCGAGGCCGGATCGAGAAGAAGACGGTCATCGGGGCGTGCCGGATGCGGCAGCCGTTGACGGGTGAGACCCCGTATCCGTAGTTCTCCTCCAGCGCCCCGGGCGCCGAGGTGTCGGCGCGCACCAGGCGGGCCGTGCCGTCCTCGATGCGGTGGACACCGTCGTCGTACCCGTCGATGCCCTGCACGACGGCGGTGACCTTCACCGCGTCGAAGGCGGCGGCGAGTTCGGGGCCCGGCGGCGGGACGGCGAGCCAGCTCATGGCGGTGTGCAGGGCCTCGGCGGGCAGCCGGGCGGGCCGGCCGCTCATGCCGTGCAGTCCGCGCGGCATCCGTCCCGAGTGGCGGCTCCACAGCAGCTCGGCCCAGTTCGGCGTCCGTCCGGAGGTCGGAAGGCCCGCGGGCACGGCGGTGGTCATGGGCACGGGTGAACCGCCGTACGTCTGGCTCCGGTTGACGCTCACCAGGTCGGCGAACGCGGGGTCGCCCGCGCCGATGCCGCCGGGTACGGGGTCCGGGCCGCCGGGCGTACGGGGAGTGGTGACCACAGGGGCGCCGGGCGTACGGGCCGCGGGGGCCGGGTCGCCGAGGTCGAGCACGAAGGGCAGCGACCACTCCCAGGCACGTTCCGGCCCGAGTTCGCCGATCAGCGCATGCGCGTCGGCGTCGGGCAGCCGCAGCCTGGCGGGCACCCCGAAGACCTCCAGACCGATGCCCAGGGCCCGCAGCACGATGCCCAGTTCGATGGCGACCAGCGAGCCGCGGAACCACTGGTAGGCGGCCGGAATCGCCGTATAGCGGCCGGTCAGCGCGATCCGCCGGATCTCCCCGGGGTCCGGCGCCCCGGTGAGGGCGTGCAGATCCGGTTCCAGCAGCCGCCAGGGGTCGCCGCCGCCTCCGTCCACGAAGGCGTGCACCGGGAACAGACAGCGCGGCGAGGCGTAGGTCCGGTGGTCGTTGTACGGGTTCTCCGGTTCACGCCGCTGCGGGCCGAACGCGGTGACCAGGGCCCGGCCGGGCCGTTCGGCGTCCGGCACCGCGAGGGCGGGCGGCCCGCACGGGACCGGACGGGCTGACGGGACCTGGGGGAACGCCATCCGCTCCAGCAGGCCCGCCGTGCCGAGCGGCAGGGTGGTGCGGGCGCCCGCGCCCGTCGGGGGCGCGGGCGCGACATGCGTGTCCGGGGGCGGGGTGGCGTCCCAGGTCCAGGACGGCGGCTCGGGCCGGTCGTCGCCGGCGCCGTACGCGTACCAGAGCGGTTCGCGCGCGATGCTGTTGTCCCCCTCGGGGCCGGGCAGATCGACGGGCGAGCGCCGCACCGGCGCGGCTTCTCCCGCCACCGGACCCTGCGCTGCCGAAGCGGCCTCGGCGACCGGGGCCGTCACGGGAACGGGTGGGGGTCGTAGGGAATCGCCCGGTGCTCCTGGCCGGTGCCGCGCAGGGCGGCCTCCAGCCGGGGCAGCCCCGCGAGGCGCTGCTGGGCATGGCCGAAGCACATCGGCAGAATGCCCGGCACGACGGCACGCGCGACCGAGATACCGGCGTCGGCGTGCTCGCGGCTGGTCTGGTCGACGAGGACGATCCTGTCGAGACCGGCGTCCGCGAACAGGCTGCGGACGAACTCCAGCGCTCCGCGGACATCGCCGCCGGACGCCTCCGCCAGGCGCCGGGGCCAGTCGGGGAAGGCCTCGTCCAGCGTGACCCGGGTGCCGCCGAGGGCCGCCGTGGCACGGGTGGCCGTCTCGGGCAGCGAGGAGAACCGGACGTGGTCCTCCAACTCCTGGACCAGCCATGGGTCATCGACCATCGGTTCCACCTGCTCGCGGGTCCAGTCCACCGGGTTGGTGACGAGCTGGGCCACCTCGCGCAGGGCTCCCCGGATCGCGGACTGCGGGTCGGCGCCGGACCCGGCGGACGAGAACGTCGCGGGGAAGGGGTTCAGCCGGTTCACCGCGAGCACCCACACCACGGGCAGCGCGATGTCCTGGGTGGCGACCAGCAGATGGACGTCGAAGCCGCGCGCCCTGATCAGTTCGATCATGCCGCGGCTCGTCGGGTCGGTGATGGACGCCTCGGGGATGTACGGCAGGGGCGCCGCCCGGTACCAGGAGGTGAGGAACGCGTCGCGCTCCGCCAGCTCGAACAGCGAGTGCAGCGCGGCCTCTTCGAGGCCGGAGCCGACCGCACAGCCGCTGGAGGACTCGTAGAAGTAGTGCTTGCGCTCCGTCGGACCGACCTCGCGCGCGGCCCGCCGGTCCCGGCGGAACGCGTACTCGTACTGGTAGAAGGCATGGTCGGCGGGGACGAGGAGAGCCCTGCCGTCCGCCAGGTCGTGGCCCCACACCCAGTCCATCGGTGTGTGTTCGTCCGACGGCGTCACCCGCGAGGTGGGGTGCGCGAGCTGCTCGGCCGTGTACCCGCCGAGCGTCGCGGGGTCCACGGCGTGATCGGCGATCTCCGTGTACGCACGGCCCGTGAGGACCGGAATGTCGTACGGGAAACCACCGAGGCGTTCGTACGCCTCCAGGACGGCGACGGGCTCGGTCTCGGCGAAGGTCTGCGCGCGGCCGTGGCCCATGGCCGGGGCGTCGGGCACCACGGCCATGCTCATCGCGAACGGGGCGTGGGACTCGCGCAGGATCGCGCGGACCGGGCCGTAGCGGTCGTCGACGAGCCGGTCGCGCAGCAGCCCGCGCTCCACGAGCCGGCTGTGCGCCGAGCGGGTGGGGTCGCCGGGCGAGGCGGGCCGGGCGCGCAGCGCGAGCGGCAACGGCACGGCCGTGCCGTCCAGTTCGGCCTTCGTCGGGCCGCACAGCGGGCAGTGGAAGCTGCGCGCGATGCGGTGCCGGCGCAGACCGCGCGGCGAGACGGCGTACAGCTCGCCGGGCCCCAGCGGCCGCTGTGCCAGATGCTCCAGGGTCGCCCGGAGCAGTTCGGGCAGCAGCGGCGCGCTCGGGGACGGGGCCGCGGTGGCATGGGTGAGGTCCCCCACGAGGGGGTGTTCGAGGACGGTGCGGTCGCGCACCTCGGCACAGCCCGCACATCCGGCGTCGCTGCCGGGCATCCACAGCGGGCCGACGAGGACCTCGTCGCCGTGCACCCGGACGGAGAGGTGGGAGCGGCCCCGGGCGGCGGCCTCGTCGAGGCGCCCGCGCTCGAAGGCGAGGTCCCAGCCGCGGTTCACGGCGACCGCGCCGTCGGTGGCCCCGGCCAGGGCGGCGAACGCGGTGTGCCATGCCTCGTCGTCGTACGGGGGTGAGAGCCCGGGGCCGTACGCCGGTGCGCCGGCCCGGCCCGCGGGGAGGTCAGTTCGCATCCTGGGTCTCCTGCGTGTCCTGGGTCTCCGGTGTGCGTGCGGACGACTCCACCGGCCCGTACCAGAGGGGGAGTTCGCCGAGGACGGCATCGGTCCGCACGGCCCGGCCGCGGTGGACGAGGCCCGATTCCCCGGCGTGGGCGGTGAGTTGCTTGCGCAGGGTGCCGAGGACGTCGGTACCGGTGAACAGCAGCGCGTCGGTGGACACGTCCGCGACCCGCTCCTCGCCGCCCTCGGTCGTCTGCAGACGGGCGAGGGCCGTGCACAGCGCGGTACGGGTGGCCTCCTGCGCGCTCGCGCCCCAGCCGAGGCCGAGCGTGTCCCCCGCCCCGGCCACGCGGGCGAGCCGCCAGTCGAGGCCGGGGACGTGCAGGAGTTCCAGGGTGGGCGCGGCGGGCAGCAGCGGGCGCACCGCGGCGAGGATCCGCGCGGCCTCCGGGTCGAGGTCGTCCGGCGTGACGTCCGCCAGGGGTGCGGCCGACGGCGTGAGCCCGCGCAGGGCTCCGTCCAGGAGCCAGTGCTCCTCGGTGAGACCGGCGGCGGGCGTGCCGCCCTCGGGCGACCTCGCGCGCAGGGCCTGGAGGGCGGCGGCGATCGTCGCCGTCTCCTGGTGTCCGGCCCAGCCGACGACGGCGCCGGTCCGGTCCGCGCGGTGCTCGGCCGGGCGCAGGGCGAGCGGCATCTGCGGCAGGTCCTCGCCGGTTCCGGAGGCGAACAGCCCGGTCCAGCGGCGGGTGAGGGCGCCCGCGGCGGCCAGCGCGTCCTCGGGTTCGGGCATCGGCTCCGCGGGGGCGTCCTCGAGGGAGCTCGGCCGGCCGGTCGCGGCCGCCATGTGAGCTCCCTCGACGGTGACCCGGTCGGCGACCAGGGCCGTCCCGTGCACGACATGGGCCTCGCCCATGTCCGCCGTGCCCGTCAGGGCGTCGAAGACAAGTTGTCCGGCGAGCGCGCCGGCAAGGGCGTCGGCGACCGGGCGGGCCGCCGGCTCGGTGTTCTCCGCGGCCGCCCAGCCGAGTGCGCGGTCCCGGAAGACCTGCCAGGTGCGGCCGCCGTCCGGGCCCGTCACGGCGGGCCCGACGACGGCGACGCGCTCGCCGAGCAGCACGGGGACCACCGGGACGCCGTCGGGGACACCGTCCGGGACCGCGGCGGTGACGCCCGCGCCGCAGACGACGACGGCGTCCACGGTCTTGGCCGAACCGCCGTACGCGGCCGGGGAGTCGGCGACCGTCACCTGCCCGACCCCGGCCCGGCGCAGGCCGCGTGCCGCAGGTCCGGTCGCCGTGGCCGGCCCGGTCAGCAGCACGGTCGCGGCACGCAACCGGGCGAACGCGGCATACGGATCGTCGAGCAGGGTCTCCAGCCGGGCGATCGCCTCGGGGTGGCGGGAGCGCACCTCGGCGTCCGGCGGGAGAACGGTGAACGCGGCCGGGTCGAGCAGCATGCGGTTGGCCCGCAGCCGGTCCACGAGATGGCGGACGGCGGGCCGGGCCCGCTCGGTGCCGATCGCGGTGACGAGCTCGTCCTCGGTGGCGCCCTGCTCCAGGAGGGGTACGCACCCCTCGGCGACGGCGAACAGCAGCTCCGATCCGCGCAGCACGAACTGCCCGTGCGTACCGCTGAAGTACACCCCGCCGGGCACCGGCGCGAAGTGCAGGTCCGGGCGTGCGACGAGCCTCATGACCGCTCCCCCGCGTCGTAGGTGAAGCTGCCACCGGGCTCGCGGCCGACCTCGACCACCCACTCGGTGGCGTGGGTGCCGTCCACGACGGCCGGCAGGGCCTCCTCCAGATAGCTCCCGCCGGTGTCCGCGCCACGGCGGTCCAGCATCCGGGGCAGTACCCGGGCGCTCAGGGCGCTGGTGAGGTCCACGTACTGCGGCTTCTGCTGGAGCCGCTTGGACTGGACGTCGGGTGCGCCGACCGAGAGGGGGCCCTCGTCCTCGGGCGTGGTCTTGATGACGACCTCCTCGGGGACACCGTGCCGGGCCCGCCAGGCGTTCAGCGCGAGCAGCCGGTCGAGTTCGTCGGGACCGGCGGCGACGGCGGTGGCCAGCTCCTCACCGCCGTACCAGCGGCGCCGACCGATCAGGACCTCGCCGACCGCCATCCGGGGTGCCGTCCTGGTGGTGCCGCGGTCCCAGGGGGTGGCGGCGTGCCAGCTGTTGGGCAGGGCGTTGAAGAGACGGCCGCTGATGACCAGGCCGGAGGCGACGGACAGCGGCGGCGGGAAGAGGCCGGGGTGACCGGTGCCCAGCGGCAGGACCCGAAGGGGTCTGCCGTCCGCGTCCTCGACCCTGAGGGTGTCGGTGTCCGGGTCGTGGGCGAGGCGCAGTCCGAACCAGTCCTCGGGCCGGAGCCCGCCGGGCAGGATCGGCGTGTGCGCGTTGACGTTGAGCCGGTGCAGGCCGAGGTCCTCGGTGACGCGGTGGCCGTCGGAGCCGTAGGCACGCTGGAGGTGGTCGGCGAGTAGCGGCAGGGCGCGGCCGCCGAGCCGCCGGTCGGCCTCCAGGAAGCGGGCGTAGAGCATGCCGTGGCCCGGCAGTCCGTCGTTGAGGATCAGCTGCTCGCCGGCCTGCTGGAGCAGGACGCCGTAGATGAGGCGGTCCTGGCGGAACCGGTCGGGCAGGGCCGCCGTGAGCTCCCGGACGTCCTCGGCCGTCAGGCGGAGGGTGTCCTCACCGGCGTCGACGGTCTTCGACAGCCGGGCGTGGACGGCCTCGGTCAGCTCGCGGCGCAGCAGGTACATGCGCTCCAGGGAGCCGTCGGCCGGGCCGATGCCGTCGAGGGCGGCGACGTCGCCGGTGCCGTCGGGGCCGTAGGCGGCGGCCATCGCGGCGGCGCGGCGGGAGACCTCGCCGACGACGAACGGCGCGTTGGCGGCGAGCGGGACATTGGCCCCGGCGCCGAACCGCTCGACGAACGCGGCGGTCATCAGGACGCGTACGTCGTGCAGCCAGTCGAAGACGGTGAGCAGTTCGACGGCCGGTCCGAGGTCGGCCAGGGGGCGGTGCCACCGCTCGGTCGCCACCGTCAGCGGCGGCATGACGTAGTCCTCCTCGACCGTGATCTGCGCGGGCCGCCCGGCGAGGTGGCTCAGCTTGCCGAGACTCCCGCGCAACTCGTCCAGCACGGCGCCGCGTTCGGATGCCGGCGCGGCGGCCAGCGCGGGCAGTCCCGCCCGGATCGCCGCGGTCAGGTCACCGGCGCGCGGATCGTCCGGCGTCAGCAGGTCGTCGTAGTCGGCGGAGCCGTCCTCGGCCTCGTGGAAGCTGCACAGCACGCCCTGTCCGAGGGCGTGGCGTACGCGCCGCTCGGCGTCGTCGGCGGAGCAGCCCGCGCGTTCGGCGACGTGCGCCACGACGGACGGGTAGGGCCGCGGTCCCATGGACACCGCGTCGAGCAGGTCGCCGACGGGCCCGTCCAGGGGCACCGCGAGACGGCGCATGCCCGTCTCGCCGAGCTTGAGGAAGAACAGCTTGCCGGCCGCCTCGTCGGGGGCCGAGGTGGGCGGCAACCCGATCCACAGTTCGCGGAGTTCCGCGTCGCCGGGGTCGGGCAGCCCGCCGAGGACATAGCCGAGCATGACGCGGTCCAGGCCGGGGAAGGCGGTCGCGCCGTCGAACGGCACATCGCTCGGGTCGACGCCGTCCGGGTCCGGCTCGGCGATGCCGACGGCCGTGAACCGGGACAGCGGGCTGGTGCGCACCATGGCCCGGGTGACGTACTGGATGAGTCCGCGCTCGGACTTGCGGGTACGGGCGGTGATCTTGCCGGGGCCGAGGACGGCCGCGCGGTAGCGCACGGCCTCCTGGTGGACCTCGGGTGCGATCAGCGCCAGGGAGCGCAGCAGGTCGTCGTCGCCCAACAGAGCGGCCAGACCCTCGCGTTCACGGTCGGCCGCCGCCGCGTAACCGGCGGATATCTCGGCGCGCAGCCGCTCCCTGCCGTCCCGCGTCTCGAGCCACCGGGTCACGGCGGGGGTGGCGGGGTCGGGCGCCTTCTTCGGGGCCCGGCCGTTGTGGATGGAGCGGCGCAGCGCGATGAGGTCGCGCCGCTCGGTGTCGTCGGTGGCGGCGGCGATGCGGTGGTAGAGCTCCTCGGAGCATTCCTCGGCGGCGGCCGTCAGCGTCTTCTCGACGGCGGCGAGTTCGTCGAGGAGACGGCGCTGGGCCGGATCGCTCAGCCGGTTGCGGCGCAGCGGATTGACGCGCAGGAACCACAGGGGTTCGCGGGCGGGTGCGGTCGTGGTCATCGCGGGGCTCCCGTGGTGTCGGCTGTCGTGGCGGCGGTCATCCGGTCCCGCTGGGCGTTCAGCCGGTCCTGCCAGGACACGCCGAGGACCTCGTCGACCGTTTCGGCGATCGCGAAGCACATGTAGTAGCGCTGCATGGGAGAGACGGTGAGCAGCGGCAGTTGCTCGTAGAAGAGGTTCGTCAGCAGCCGGAAGGCGGCGAACCACCGTGAGGGGCTGGCCACCACCCCCGACGCTCCGACGGCCCGGTGGAAGTCGGTGTCGGGCTGGTCGCCCTGCGGCACGGTGCGGGTCGCTCCGGGCGGGCCCATCTCGCTGCGGTCGACGCCGTCGGTGACGGAGTCGAGCAGGTCGAGCGTGAGGGTGCCGGAGGCGACCGCGCTCTCCAGGGTCCCGGAGCTGTAGGCGAAGGCGGTGCGCCACTCGGCCGCGGCCGGCGACACCTCGCCGCTCAGGCGCTGTTCGACCACGGCGCGCAGCCGGGGTACGTCCCGGGTGAGCCGCTCCTGGAACAGCGGCCTGACGTCCTTGGTCGGGGCGGCCCACGCGAGGAACGCCTCCACGTGCGAGCGCGGCGAGAACACTCCGTGCGCCGGGCCGAGGAGATGGGTGTCGGCGAGTGCGGCGAACGCCTCGGCCAGGCGGACGGCCGCGGTGGCCGGCTCGGCCGTGATCCCCTCGATCGTGCGCAGCAGCGGCTTGGTGAGGGCGCCGAGGACCACGGTGCGGAAGCGGTCGAGCCGCGGTTCGCGGGAGGCGGTGTCGGCGGGCCCGAGGCGGGCGACGGCGCCGTGCTCGCGCAGCGGAAGGTACGGGGGCTGGACGGCTTCGAGGCGGCCGAACTCCCGTGCCTGCTGGAGGTATGCCTCCTCGGTGAGCGCTCGGGGCGGGTCGAGCGGTCCCGCGTCGAGCGCGGCCGCCGTCGCGTCCCAGTCGGCGCCGCCGGGCATGCCCGGGACGTCGAGGGCGAGGATGTCGACGTGCGGACCGTGCAGCCAGCCGCGGCGCAGCTGGACGGCGGGTGCTCCCTGCTCGCCGAGGGCGCGGGCGACCGGCACGATGCGCTGGGTCAGCCACGCCGGTGTCACCGGCATCCGGGTGTGGAGCCGTACTCCCGTCAGGCCGGCGGAGTCCGGCTTCACGGCAGTGCGCTCCGGCGCTTCAATCCCCATGCTTTCGCACCTTCCGAGAAATCGAAAACAAACGTCTGAGAGGAATCTTCTGGCGATTCGTCCGGCCCGAGAAGGGAATGCGAAGGGGCCGCTTACATACGTCACGGTTTCCGTGACACCGGTACGCGGCCCGGTGCCGGGGCAGCCGATTGCGCCCTCTCGGGGGTTGGCCGAAACCCGTCAGAATGAACGGAATGGCGTTGTACTCTCGCGCAATGACTACGGAGCCGGAGTGTCAGACACTCACGCAGAATCTGCGCCGCCGCGGCGCGATCGTTCTGGCGGTGTTCGCCCTTGTTTGGGCATTCGCCGGCGGGTCGGGGATAGAAGCGGTGCCGCTGTCGGTCGCCGTCGGCGTGGTGGCCGCCGCGCTGAGCGTCGCAGGTGTGGTGCTGGCTTTCCGCGGGGCCGCGGGTCCGGCGGTCCGCAGCGTGCGCCTGCCCGAGAAGTGGAACCGCGGCGTGGGCATCGTCAACGCGGCGGAGGTGGTGGCCGTCTTCGCGGTGATCGCCGCGTCGAACGCGACCGGCCGGCCGGAGCTGATCCCGCCGGGCATCTGCCTCGTGGTGGGGCTGCACTTCTTCCCGCTCGCGCGCCTCTTCGACCAGTGGCAGTACACCTGGACGGCCGTCGCGCTGAGCGTCGTCGCGGTGGTGGGGTTCGTGGCGCTCGCTGCCGGCACGACCGGCGAGACGGCGCGCGTCGTGGTCGGCCTGGGGGCCGCGGTGGTGCTGTGGCTCTCGTCGTTCCACGTCGCGGTGCGGGGCTGAACCGCCGGGATACGGAATCCGGCCCGCGGCCGCGGGCCGCACCTGGCCCGGCGACGGGACTCGCGGCGGAGAACCCGTCCGGACACAAGGATGTACCCATCCAACCGGCCGGCTGGATGGGCGCATCCTTTGGTGCAACTTCCGATCAGCAACCCGAGCAGGTCGACGACGAGGACGAGGTCCCGATCGAGCCCGTCGAAGCGCCCATCTCGGGAAGCGCGACGCCTTGCGCGACTTCGAGGGTCTCGAGTTCTTCGACGTCGAAGCTCTCGAATGCCGCCGCCACGTCTTCCCCGTACTCCCAGTCGTTCCTGCTCATTCCAGGTTCCTTCCGGTGATCCGCGGAGCGGGTTCTCAGCAGGCGGAGCAGGTGGAGGACGAGGACGACGAGGTGCCGATCGAACCGCTGGAGGCGCCCATCTCCGGGAGAGCCACACCCTGCTCGACCTCAAGGGTCTCCAGCTCGTCCGCGTCGAAGCCCTCGAACGCCTTGGCCGCGTCGTCGCCGTTCTTGATGTCGTTGATGCTCATTTTGAATTCCCTTCCGGATTCTTTAGCCGCCGTGTTCGGCTGCTGAATTAATAATGCGCTCACCGCCCATCCGTGGCTAGTGTTCCCGACTCCGTCCTGACATTTATCACGGCGGATATAACCGCTGTCATGCCGATGCAGCCGCCCACCGAATACAAAAGCGCCGCCGCACGGGGAGGAAAAGCGGCGCTTTCACGCAGGTCGGGGCCGGGCGGGCCGTTCTCATCGCCTACGAGTCCGCCGGGAGCGACCACTCCGGGCTGTTGAGCAGCCGCCAGCCCTCCTCCGGCTCGCCGGCCACCGAGTCGCCGGGGCTGCGGCTGCCGAGCAGGAAGTCGCCCACGGAGGACTCCCGCAGATAGTCCAGGCCGAGCACCCGCGCCGACATGTCGGCGTCGCCGTTGCCGAGCCCGCACGGCGCCAGGCCGAGCGCCGTCGCCACCAGATACATCGTCTGGTAGAGGACGCCGGTGTGCCGCAGCGTCGTCGCGTAGGCGATGGCGCGGTACTTCCACGACATGCGCTGGAAGCGTGCCGTGACGGTGACGAGCACGTCGGGACGCGCCTCCATACCGGTGGCGCGGGACGCCACATGGAACAGCGACTCGCGGTCCACGGCATCGCTGTTGACGAGGACGAGCCGGTGACCGACGGGGTCGTAGTAGTAGATGCCGGCAGCAAGGTCCGCGCAGCGCCGCACCGTCACATACAGCTCCAGCTCGTAGCCCTGTCCGCCGCTGGGGTAGGGACGGGAGACGACCTCGTCGCGGTCGCTGCCGTCGCCGGGCGTGAAGTGGGCGCGGACCCGGGCGACGCGGTAGAGGAACTCGCCGAGCTCCGCGGCCGTCAGCTCCCGCTCACCGTAGGAACGGATGGAGCGGCGCGTCTCCAGCGCGGTGGTGAGCAGCGGGTCGCGGCTCTCGATCTCCTCCAGCGTCGGCCGGTACAGCTCGGTCACCGGGCCGTCCGGGACGGGCTTCACGGCCGGCTGCGGCTCGATCTCCCCCCGGTGGGGATAGACGGCGCCGAACAGCTCGTCGTAGCGCCCTGAGCGGATACGGGAGTGGAACAGCAGGTCGTGGAAGTCCCACTGGCGCAGCGTCGGGTCGCTGTCGGAGGCGAACGCGCCGTCGGGGTCCGCCGGTTCGACGAAGCCGGCGCCCGTCAGATGGCCGAGCACGTCCAGCACCTCGTCACCGCCCAGGGCGACGCGCTGCGCGAGACGCGCCACGGTGGTCGGGGTCCCGAGCTCGGCCACCAGGTCGCGCGCGGCGCCGTCCACCAGGACGGCGCGGTACTTCACCAGAGGTGACTCCAGCACCAGGGCTCCGCTTCGGGAGCGGCAGAACGCGAACCGGGACAGCCGCACGGTCGCATCGGGCCCGAGCGTCGCGACCCGGTGCTCACCGTCCCGTGCGACCGCTTCCAGACGGACGAGTTCACGCCGCTTCGCGCCCTCGTCCCGGCTGAGGACGCCGTGCGCGAGCAGATGACCGGCCCGGTCCAGGAACCGCCGCACCTGGACCTGTTCGGCGGGCAGCAGCCCGTCGAAGAGCTCGTCCAGCGGCGCGGGACCCTCGGTGAGCCGGACCAGCGCGGTGCGGATGCCGCCGCGCACCGGGCGCAGCGTGAACGAGGTGACCGGGCTGGTCAGCGTGGCCGACTCACCGTCGAACGCGACCCGTACGTCCTCGCGGAAAACCGGTGCGCTACGGGGCGGTGGAGCCTTCTCTGTCGTCATTCGGATCTCCGGGGTACGCAGGGAACAGACGTCGAAAAACACTCTGACGCCGCGCGGGAGTGGTGGTGACGGCCGCCGGAGAACCGGTGACAGAGACCATGTCCGGCCATGACAACCGTCACCCGGAAAGGCCCGTTCCGCTGAGGTGATCGAGGTCATGAATGACGTGACAGATGACAGCAGCAGAACCCTTTCGCTCGGACATTCACCGGTTCCGCCGCATGCTCGTGGCACGAATTCACCTCGCCACTAAGGAAATCTCGTGCTCACTCGTCGTCATGCAATACGACTCGGTCTCACCACGGGTGCCGTCGGCGCGGTCGGCGCGGCCGGCGGGGTGTTCCGGACCCTCACCACCCCCAGCGGCGCCGCGAAGGCGGCAACGGCGGCCGGCGCCCCGGTCGTTACCCCCTTCGCGGTGCCGCTCCCCCTGCCCAAGGTCCTGAAGCCCTATCTGCGGACGGGGACCGCCGACTTCTACGCGGTCACCATGAGCCGCACCAGCCACGAGATCCTGCCCGGCCGGCGTACGGACGTCCTCACCTACAACGGGTCGTTCCCCGGCCCCACCATCAGGGCCCGTTCCGGGCGCACGGCGGTGGTCAAGCAGATCAACGCGCTGGAGATGCCGACCTCGGTGCATCTGCACGGCGGCAACAACCCCGTCGCGCACGACGGCGGCATGATGGACACGATCGCCCCCGGGCGCAGCAGGACGTACGTCTATGCCAACAAGCAGCCCGGCGCGACCCTGTGGACCCACGACCACGCCCACCACATGGAGTCCGAGCACGTCTACCGCGGGCTGTCCGGCCTCTACCTCCTCGGCGACGCGGCCGAGGACCGATTGGGGCTTCCGTCCGGTGCGTACGAGGTGCCGCTGATCCTGCGGGACGCGCAGTTCGACGACGCGGGCGCGATGGTCTACACGATGGACGACGCG
Organism: Streptomyces sp. NPDC058685; assembly: GCF_042714725.1. Taxonomy (NCBI): domain Bacteria; kingdom Bacillati; phylum Actinomycetota; class Actinomycetes; order Kitasatosporales; family Streptomycetaceae; genus Streptomyces; species Streptomyces sp. NPDC058685. Next base: position 87,471 of record NZ_JBHXSL010000004.1, on the reverse strand, counting down.
TTCAACCGCACCACGATCATGGTGAACGGCCGGCCCTGGCCGTACATGAAGGTCCAGGGACGCAAGTACCGCTTCCGGATGCTCAACTCCTCCAACCTGCGCATCTTCATCCTGCGGCTGTCCGACGGCAGCCAGATGACCCAGATCGGCTCCGACGGCGGACTGCTGCCGGCCCCCGCGCCGGCCCCGGTGCTCGTCCTGTCCCCCGGTGAACGCGCCGACTTCGTCATCGACTTCGCGCAGTACGCCCCCGGCACCCAGCTGGTCCTGGAGAACCTGATCGGCCCCGGCCCGGTCGAGCAGGTCGGCAAGGTGATGCGCTTCGACGTGGGCGAGAAGGTGGCCGACCCCAGCCGCGTCCCCGACGTCCTCACCACCCTGCCCGCCCTGGCGAAGCCGACCGTGGAGCGCGCCTTCGAGCTCCAGATGGACGAGCCGGAGACCGGAGGCCACCAGGCGTACATCAACGGGAAAACGTTCGACGCGAAACGCATCGACACCGAGATCCGGTGGGGCACCACGGAACTGTGGACCGTCACCAACAAGAGCGCGACCATTCCGCACAACTTCCATACGCATCTGGTGCAGTTCCGCATTCTCGAACGCGACGGACAGCCGGTCTATCCCGCCGAGGCCGGATGGAAGGACACGGTGCTGCTCTTCCCCGGTCAGACGGTGAAACTCCAGCTCACCTTCGATTCGCACCGCGGGGTCTTTCCCTATCACTGCCACATGATCGACCACAGCGCCATGGGAATGATGGCGCAAATGAAGATCACCTGACCGGCCCGCATTTCCGGGTCCGTCACCGACATCCCTCATCCGACCTGTGATGTACCGACTTTGAAGATTGGAGGGTCATGGCCACCCGTGACAGCACCTATGCGCAACGGATTCTGAACGCACTGGAACGGGATCCGGCCCGTGCCGTCGTGCACGGGCCGGGCACCACCGTCGCGGCGGGTGAACTGGGCGACTCCGTCCTCGGCACGACAGCCGTACTGCACGCCCGCGGCATCGGACACGGCGACGCGGTGGGCGTGCTCACCGGGCCGAACCACCCCCTGATGCTCAGCGCCCGCTATGCCGTCCACCTCCTGGGGGCCACGTCCGTCTACATCCGGTCGATGAACCCGCGGACCGACACCGAGACGTTCTCCCTGGCCACCCAGACCGAACTGCTGCGGGACATCGGAGCGTTCCTGCTCCTGGTGGACGAGGAGAGCGCCCAGCGCGGGCGCTGGCTGGCCAGACGGCTGCCCGGGCTGACCGTGCTGCCGATCCCCCGGGAGGCGCCGGCGCGCGCCGCCCTGCCCACGCACTTCCCGCCCGTACGGCCGGAGGCGCTCGCCTCCGTCGAGTTCACCAGCGGCAGCACGGGCCGCCCCAAGATGGTGGCCCAGCGCTACGGCACCCGTGAGGAACTCGTCGACCGCCTCGCCCATGGCCTCGATCCCCGGGGACCCGCGACGCTGTTGTCCGTCACACCCATCAGCCACACCACCGCGCCGATGGCGGACGCGGTGCTGTCCACGGGCGGCACGGTGGTCCTGCACGACGGCTTCGAGACCGAGGCCGTGCTGCGTGCCTTCACCGACCACCGGGTCACCGACGTCTATCTCGCGGTGCCCCACCTCTACCGGCTGCTCGACCACCCGGGCATCACCACGGCCGACCTCACCTCGCTCCGCCGCATCACCTACAGCGGGACCCCCGCGGCCCCGGCCCGGGTCGCGCGGGCGGTCGAGATCTTCGGCGACGTCCTCATCCAGGTCTACGGCTCCACCGAGGCGGGCGGCATCGCCTGTCTGACCCCGCTGGACCACCGCGAACCCGAGCTGCTCGGCACCGTCGGCCGGCCCTTCCCGTGGGTGGCGGTGGAGATCCGGGTGGCCGGCGGCCCGGTCCCGGCCGAGCGCGGGCAGACCGGCGAGATCTGGGTGAAGTCGCCGACCGTGACGGCCGGTTACCTCGACGACGAGGAACTCACCGGCGCCACCCTCAAGGACGGCTGGCTGCGCACCGGCGACCTCGGGCACTGGGACCGCTACGGCTATCTACGTCTCGACGGCCGCGTCGGCGACGTGATCAAGCACGGCGGTCTCAAGCTCGACCCGGCGGCGATCGAGGACGCCCTGCTGCGGCATCCGCAGGTCCGCCAGGCCACCGTCTTCGGGGTCCGCGACAGCGACCTCGTCGAGCAGGTGCACGCCGCCGTCGAGCTGCGCAACGGCGCCCCGCGCACCTCCTGCGACCTCCGGGGATTCGTGGCCGCGACGCTCACCCCGGAGCACACCCCGGTCCGGATCTCGGTGTGGCCCCAGCTTCCGCTCACCCCCTCGGGCAAACCCGACCGCGCCTATCTGCGCGCCATGACCACCCCGGCCCACGACACCCGGACGCCGCCTCGCGCCCGGTCCGACCACGGAGGTGCACCACGACGGAACGAGCAGCCGACCTCAGGAACACCGCCCACGATCACGCCCACCCGCGAACAAGAAAGGGCGCTTCATGACCACATTCGGCCATTTCGCCCGGTCACTGCGGCTGCGACGGCTCTATCGCCACAGCACGGCCGGCCTGATGATCACCCCTCTCGACCACTCGATCCATGACGGCCCGGTCGTGCCGAAGGGCACCACCCTCGACCAGCTCGCCGGCCGGCTCGCGGCCGGCGGTTCGGACGCCGTCGTCGTGCACAAGGGCAGTGTGCGGCACATCAGTCCGGAGCGGTTCGCCGCGATGTCGCTGATCATCCACCTCAACGCGAGCACCAGTCAGGCACTCGATCCCACCGCGAAGTACATCGTGGCCGGGGTCGAGGAGGCGCTGCGGCTCGGCGCGGACGCGGTCAGCGTCCACGTCAACCTCGGCTCCGACGACGAGCGCCAGCAGATCGGCGACCTCGGGCGGATAGCGGACGCCTGCGACCGCTGGAACCTCCCGCTGCTGGCCATGGTGTACCCGCGCGGCCCCCGCATCACCGACCCCCGGGACCCGGCGACCGTCGCGCACGCCGTGACGATCGCCGCCGACCTGGGGGCCGACCTCGTCAAGACCGTCTTCCTCGGGTCGACGGCGGAGATGCTCGATCTCACCGCCGCCTGCCCGGTACCGGTTCTCGTCGCGGGCGGCCCTGCCCTCGCGCGGGAGGAGGACGTCCTCGCGTACGTCCGGGACGCTCTCGCCGGCGGCGCGGGCGGGGTGGCGATGGGCCGCAACATCTTCCAGGCGTCCGACCCGCGCCGGCTGGCCGCCAAGGTCGCCCGGCTCGTCCACCACTTCCCCGAACAGCACTTCCACCCGGGTCCGTTCGTGGCCGGGCAGCTCGACGACGAGCGGCTCGCCGACGAACGGCTGACCCCCGACCACCTCGACGACACCGAGATCCACCACACGACAGGAGGGCCCCACCATGACGGACGCCAAACTGTGCTGGCTTGACATCCGCAACGCCGGCACCGCCACCGCGGCAGTACTCGAAGAAGCCCTGCACCAGCGCATCGACGGCATCGTCGCCGCCGACCCTGCCGCCTTCGCCGGCCTGCCCCCGACGGTCCGCAAGATCCTGCTCTTCGAGGACGGTGTGGTCCCGGACGACCTCAGCGGCGCCGACCTCGTGATCGTCCCCGGTGGCCGGGACGCCCGCGCCGGGCTCGCCGCCGCCCACCCGGACGTCGAGTTCGGCCGGTACGTCGAGATCGTGGACGCGGACACCCTCGAGGACGCCTGCCTCGCGGCCCGCCTGGAGAACTGGAGCATCCTCAACTTCCGCGACCCCACGAAGATCCCGCTGGAGATCGTCATCGCGGCCGCCACCGGCGCCCCGGGCTCGATCGTCACCACGGCGTCCAACCCCGAGGAGGCCGAGATCATCTTCGGCGTGCTCGAACTCGGCTCGGACGGCGTCCTGATGCAGGGGCTGACCGTCGGCGACGCCACCGCGCTGCGCACAGCGGCCACTTCCCGCACGGGGAAGATCGAGCTGGTGGAGCTCACGGTCACCGCGGCCAGTCACATCGGCATGGGCGAGCGCGCCTGCGTCGACACCACGACGTACTTCCGCAAGGACGAGGGCATCCTCGTCGGGTCGCACTCCAAGGGCATGGTGCTGTGCGTCAGCGAAACCCATCCGCTGCCGTACATGCCCACGCGCCCGTTCCGGGTCAACGCCGGCGCCCTGCACTCGTACACGGTCTCGCAGAACGGCCGGACCCACTATCTGAGCGAACTCCACGCCGGCAGCACCGTGCTGGCCGTCGACGTCAAGGGCCAGACGCGTCCGGTCAGCGTCGGCCGGGTCAAGATAGAGACCCGTCCGCTCATCTCGATCGACGCGGTCGCGCCCAACGGCCAGGCCGTCAACCTGATCCTCCAGGACGACTGGCACGTCCGGGTCCTCGGCCCGGGCGCAGCGGTCCTCAACAGCACCGAACTGAAGCCGGGCGACACGATCCTCGGTCACCTTCCGACGGCCGACCGCCATGTCGGCTACCCGATCAACGAGTTCTGCCTGGAGCAGTAGCAGCAGTCCGTGCAGACGGACGAACAGCTCCCGGACGCCCCGCCCCGGCACGCCTGGTGCCGGGGCCGGCGCGTGTCCGGAGGTCTCCCGCCGCCTCACAGCCACCCCTGTTCCACGGCGATGCGCGCGGCGTCGAAGCGGTTGCGCCCGCCGAGTTTCTTGATGGCCGCCGAGGTCAGATTGCGTACCGTCCCCGAAGCCAGATAGAGCTCTCCCGCTATCTCCTTGACGGTGGCTCCGCCCGCCGTCAGCCGCAGCACGTCCAGCTCGCGGATGCTGAGCGAGGTGTCGCCGGTCACCGGCGGCCGGATGAGGGCCGGGTCGACGGTGAGACAGCCGCCCGCGACGCCTATCAGCGTGGTGATCAGCTGGGGCAGCCGGCCGTTCTTCGGCACGATGCCGAGGGCGCCCGCCGCCACCGCGCGGTCCACCACGGCGGGAGTCGCCGTGCCGACCATCAACGCGACGCCGCAGCCCGGGTGGTGGGAGCGGACGTCGGTCGCGATCCGCAGCGCCTTGCCGCCCATGGTGCTCTCGCCGAGCAGGAGAACGGTCGGCCTGCACCGTTCGACGGTGGGCAGTACGGCCTCGAAGGTGGTCGCGAGGCCCACCACCTCCAGACCGTCCGTTCCGTTGAGTGTCTCGGCGAACGCTTCCAGCACGAGCTGGTGATCACCGGCGACGACGACGCGTATCGACATGCTGTGCCCCCACAATCAGTGTGCTGTGACCGGTGGCCCGGCGGACGGCAGTGCGTCCGGCGGGCAGTCCGCTCCGCTGAGAAGCTGTTCGACCACGCGGCGGGCCAGTTCTTCGTCCTGGCCGGGGCCGGCGGCGGTGTCCGATGCGAGTGCGATGTGCCGGGCTCCCTCGGGGAGGGCCTCGGCGATCACCCGGGACGCGGCGCGGAACCTTTCCGCGAGCCGGTCCGTTTCCGAGCCGGACGGAATGACGACGACCGAGGCCGAGACCGGCCCGAGGTCGGCGGCGATCTGCGCCGGCAGCTCGCGCACCATGTCGAGGTCGTCGATGTCCGTCCGGTACGGCAGCGCCACCAGATCGATGTCCGCGAGTTCCTTGCACAGGAAAGCCGCTTTGGTGGCCGCGTCGTCGCCCCGGCCGGGGTGTCCGGCTCCGACGACGGCGACCGCGGCACCGGCCGCACACAGTCGTGCGGTCACGATCCGGCCGACGCCCGTGGTGGCGTCGACGACGAGCACGATGCAGCCGTCGAGCGGCGCGGGAGGGTGGGGCCCGGCGAACGGCATGAGGACTCCTGGGGTCTGTGCGCGGGCAGAACCCGGCGGCAGTCGTAGATCCCTTTTGATGGGTACGACGAGCAGGTAACGTGCCAAATGTGTGAACAGATGGAGCCCGCCCGTGAAGCCGACTTGCTCGCGCGGGAACCAGGTGCACGTCCGCGTGCGTGCCCTTGTTTCGCAGTGAAGTTCCGTTCAACCGTGGTTCAAGGGGGAAATGCCACGTGGACGAGGTTTCGTCATTGGATCAACAGACCCTTGGCGTCTATCGCGCGATCCTGTTCCACAAGGAACACGACCCCGTGCAGCTCGCCAAGCTTCTGGACAGCACTCCGGAGGAGGTGGAGGCCGCACTCGGCCGGCTGTCCAAGCTCTCTCTGCTGGCACCGTCCCGGGACAGTCCCGGCCGGCTGCGGGCCGTCAACCCGGCACTCGGTCTCAAGGTCCTGCTCCAGCGGGAGCAGGACGAACTGGCCTGGCGCCAACAGCAGATCGAGCAGAACCGCGCCGCCCTCGCCGCTCTCGCCGCCGAATACACCGCGTCCGGAGGGACCGAGTCTCTCGGCGGCACGGAACACCTCGACAACGTCGACGACATCCGGATCCGCCTCGAAGCACTGGCCGAGTCCTGTGTGGCGGAGTCCCTCGCCTTCCACCCCGTCAACGCACTGACGGAGGAGTCGATCGAGGCCGGCCGGCCGCTCAACGAACGAGCCCTCGCCCGGGGCGTACGGTTCCGGTCCATCTATCTCGACAGCGTCGCCAACGACAGGGTGACCCGGGCCCACGCTCAGTGGATGGCCGAGCGCCGGAGCGAGATACGCACCTCGCCGACCCTGCCGATGCGGCTGCTCATCGTCGACACGACGGCCGCGGTGGTCGCCGGTCTGCCGGGCCAGGCACAGCCCTCCGCGCTGCTGTTCAGCAACCCGCCCGTGGTGCACGCCATGCGCGCCCTGTTCGAGGCGTACTGGGAGCACGCCAGCCCCCTGAACACCCCGGCGGACTCGCAGCCCGGCGGACTGACCGCGCAGGAGCGCAAGTTGCTCCAGCTGCTGGCCACGGGTCTCACCGACGACGCGGTGGCGCGTGCTCTGGGTATCGGTGTCAGGACCGAACGCCGCATCGTGGCCGAGCTGATGGACCGGCTGGGCGCGTCGAGCCGGTTCGAGGCCGGCGTGCAGGCGACGCGGCGGGAGTGGATCTGACGGAACTGCTGCGCTGACAACGTAGTCACCTCTTCGGCGGGGTCGGCCAGGTGAAGTCGTCCGGGATTCCGGGGAGGCCCGGGAGGTCCGGGAGTTCACCCAGGATCGGCCAGACGAAGTCGTCCGGGACGCCCGGCTCGCCCTGGGGCTGCGGCCAGACGAAGTCGTCCTTGCCGTCCTCGGACGCCGTCCGGTCCGCGCCGCGGGCGCTCTGCGCGCCGTCCGTGCCGGGCTCGGTCTTCGGCTGCGGCCAGACGAAGTCGTCCTCGCCACTGGGCGTCTGGGAGATCTGCACCGACGCGGCCGGCCCTTGCTGCGCGGCGGCCTGCGCCGGCGAGGAGAAGAGCAGCGAGCCGAGAACGGTGGCGGCTATGACGGAAGCGGCGGCGGTACAGCGGGTTACACGTGACATTGATCGTCTCCATTCGTGCGGTGGATACGAATGCGGCAGTGTTTCCATTCGGAAGAAGTTGTCCGGCGGCCGTTCGACCCGAGGGCCTTTCGACTGCGTGACTAGAGGAAATCACCGACCCGGTGCCGTTGTCTGCTTTCGGCCAGACCAGGAACCTGCCTGGCATGAAGGTGCCTGCCGCGGAGGTGGCCGGTTCATGCCGGGCAGCGGCGCCAACTCCGGCTTCTTCGGAAAGAATCAGCAGGTCGGAGCGGTGACCGCTCTCCGGCTGCGGCGGGGGACGGGTGTGCGCGGTGGCCGGGTGTGCCGGGCCCCGACGGCGCGCAAGCGGTGATCATCTGCCATTCCCCGGCGGAATGCTTGCCACCGGTAAGGAGCCGTCCGCTTCTGCCGCCGCCATTTCAGGAATTCCTGAAACGCGGGGCGTCCCGCCGGGCCGGTCCGAGCGATGAGAAGCACATCGGGGGTACGCGGCCGTCCTCGGATGCCGTCTGGTGGCGCGCCGGTTCCGACCATAGGTTCGGTCCGGACAGGATCGCGTCGAGGAGGCACACGCAGTGGGGAAGTTCGACGGCAAGGTCGCGTTGATCACCGGTGGCGCGCGGGGGCAGGGGCGGGCGCACGCCGTGGCCCTGGCGCGTGAAGGCGCCGACATCGTGACGTGCGACATCGCCGGGGAGCTGGAAAGCGTTCCCTATCCGCTGGGCAGCGAGGCCGAACTGGCCCGCACGGTCGACCTGGTGGAGTCCACCGGCCGTCGCTGTATCGCCCTGATGGGCGATGTCCGCAGTCTCCAGGAGATGGAGAGCGTCACGGCACGAGCCCTGGAGGAGTTCGGCCGTATCGACTTCCTGCTGGCCAACGCCGGGATCGCGTCCGCCTCCCCCCTCGTCTCGATGGACGCCCTCCAGTGGCAGGAGATGATCGACGTCAATCTGACCGGCGTCTTCCACTCGTTCCGCGCGGTCGTGCCGCACATGATCGAGCAGGGCTACGGACGGATCGTCGCCACCTCCTCCGTCGTCGCCCGGATGGGCGCGAAGAACAGCGCGCACTACGCGGCGGCCAAGTGGGGCGTGATCGGGCTGGTGAAGTCGCTGGCGCTGGAGGTGGCCGAGCACGGCATCACCGTGAACGCGGTACTGCCCGCCGGGGTGAACACGACGATGATCCACAACCGGGCCACGTACCGGCTGCTGCGTCCCGACCTGGACGATCCGGCGCGGGAGGACGTCATGGCGGTGCTGGAGGGTCAGGGGCCCGGGCTGATGGAACCCGAGGACGTCACCGCGGCGGTGCTCCTTCTGCTCGCGGACACCGGCGGATTCCTCAACGGCGAGACCATGACACTGTCCGCCGGTCTCAGCGCCTCCAACGCCGGCTGACCGGCGGGGTTCGGGTCACCGGCTGAACGGCCGGGTCATACGGGAGCGAGCTCCGCGGCCCCGAAGGAGACGTCGAAACGGTCGCACCAGATGCTCACGCTGCTGTAGTCGGCCGGATCGACGTCTCGCGGCAGCGCGTAGTTCTGGTCGCCCTTGTTGCCCTTCAGCCTGCCGAGCGCCGTGTGCTTGCCGTCGTCGAAGACACGCCACCCGGCCGTACCCTCCTCGACCGGAGCGTCGGCCAGCAGGACGCGCAGATCGGGCCCGTTGCTGGTGTCGAGATTCTCCAGCCGGAGCACGTGCGAGCCGTCGGCCAGCCGCACGAGCTTCACCATGCCGGTCGTCCGGTGCTCGTGGCTGATCAGTTCGCCGGTGGCCAGCGTGCGGGGCTCGGCCTGCTGCGGGGCGCCGGTGGCGGCGTCCTGCTCCGGCACGCCTGCGGGAGCCGCCGCCGGCAGGTCCTCGCGTACGGTCCGGTCCACCCACAGCTTCCACGGCTGGAACCACACGGCACCGACGGCGCCCGCGGCCAGCCCCAGAAGCAGCAGTCCGACGACCACCGGCCGTCGCAGCATCGCCCGCATGTGATCCACTCCCCGTCGCGTGTCCGGCGTCGTCCCCCGTCGGGATCCGCTCGGCCCTCGACGCATTCAACGGCAGCGGGAGCCGCGACGGTGGCCATGGGCCGGTGACGAAAGTCTTACGTCCCGCGCGCGGGCCTCGAACACGCGGAGAAGCCCTCGAACACGCGGAGAACAGGACGCCGGGCGACCGCCCCGCCACCGAAGCTCCCACCTGCGCCGACGACAGCGGACAGGGTCGGGTGGCACACTGACCGGCGGTCGTTCGAAGGAGCTCCGCCGTGCCGATGATCCGCACCCTGCGCCGTGCCGTGCGGCGTGCGCACCAACCCCGCGTCGACCTCAGCCACCCGGCGAGGTCGCCGCTCGGCAGCTCGGTCGTCAACTGCGTGGTCTACGAGGACGGGACGCGCCTGTCCGGCCACGCCTCCGCCGAGGACGCCCTGCGCCAGGTCCGCAAGCACGAGGGCCGCTTCGTCTGGATCGGGCTCCACGAGCCCACGGAGGCCGAGTTCGCCGGACTCGCCGAGCTCTTCGCGCTGCACCCGCTGGCCGTGGCGGACGCGGTGCACGCGCACCAGCGGCCCAAGCTCCAGCGGTACGAGGGGGACGGCACCCGCAACGGCACGCTGTTCGCCGTCTTCAAGACCTGCCGCTACGTCGAGCACGAGGAACTCACGTGCTCCAGCGAGGTCGTGGACACCGGCGAGCTCATGGTCTTCACCGGGACGAACTTCGTCATCACCGTCAGGCACGGCAGGCACGGCTCGCTCGGTCCGCTCCGCGAAGCCCTCGAAGAGGACACCGAGCAGTTGTCCAAGGGACCGGCCGCCGTGCTGCACGCGATAGCCGACCGGATCGTCGACGACTACCTCGTCGTCGCCGAGGCCGTGCGGACCGATGTCGACGACGTCGAGAGCACCGTCTTCGACGCGTCGGCGGGGCGGGCCGACCCCGGGCGGATCTACCAGCTCAAGCGCGAACTGCTGGAACTCAAGCGCGCCGTCGCGCCGCTGGACAGGCCGATGTGGACCCTGGCGACCACACCGCTGCCGCCGGTCGGACCGGAGATACAGCCGTACTTCCGCGACCTGGTCGACCATCTGGCGCGGATCAACGAGCAGATCATCTCCTACGACGCCCTGCTCGACTCGATCCTCCAGGCGCACCTGGCGCAGGTGACCGTCACCCAGAACGAGGACATGCGGAAGATCACCGCGTGGGCGGCGATCGTGGCCGTGCCGACGATGGTGTGCGGTGCGTACGGAATGAACTTCGAGCACATGCCGGGGCTGCGCTCGCCCTTCGGCTATCCGGTGGTGATGGCCGTCATGGTGGTCGCCTGTCTGGTGATCCACCGCAGTTTCCGCCGCAACGGCTGGCTGTGAGCGGCCCCGGTCAGGAGCCGCTCACAGGAGCGTGACGAACATCCCGAGGGTCGCGACGGCGACGGCACAGCCGTACAGCGCGAGCGTCACGGCACGCGCCTCGTCGGAGGGATCGCCCCGGCCGGCGCGTACCAGGCCGAGGGCCGAGGTGACCAGCAGGGCGAGTGCGCCGGCCGTGCAGCCGGCGACCATGGCGACGATCAGGGCTTCCATCACCCGGCGACCGTCTCACGGCCCGTCAGCTCCCGCACGCCGGACTGCTCCGTCCTCGGCAGGCCACCCCCGTAGCCCTGCCGAGAACGGAGCCCGTCCGGTCCGCCTGATCGCGATTCTCATCGGACGGGTCCCGCCGGCGCGAGCTTTTCGATGAGAGTCGAAAGGTCGCACCTTCGTGCGACGGGAGTTCGACACGCTGCGACGAGCTTCGGCGGTCTTCGACGGCTTCCCGAGGGCTTTCCGACGGCTTTCCGACGGCTTTCGACGAGCACGGGCGGCCGGGGGCGGGCCGCGGGTCCCGGCCGGGACCTGCCGGGCTCAGGGCGTGGTGGGGAGCGCCGCCAGGGTCTCGGTGAGCCACTTCGTCCAGAACGACTCCAGCTCGATGCCCCCGCGCAGCACCATGTGCCGCAGCGCGTCCTGCTCCGTGACCGTCCGCTCCGGAGCGAAGTCGCGCTCCTCGATCTCGCGGTACTGCTCCAACTGCCGTCGGTGCAGGGCGAGATGCCGCTCCAGCTCCTCACGCAGCCCGGTGCCGCCCACCACGCCCGCGGCCCGCAGCCGCAGCAGCAGCGGATCGCGGACCGGCCTCGGGTCCTCCGGCCGCGCCACCCAGGAGGCCAGCTCGGCGCGGCCCGCGGGCAGCACCTCGTACTCCTTCTTCTGACCCCGCGTCGGCTGCGCGGACGGCAGCGCCCGGATCTGGCCCGCCTGCTCCAGCTTGCCCAGTTCGCGGTAGATCTGCTGATGGGTGGCCGACCAGAAGTAGCCGATCGACTTGTCGAAGCGGCGGGTCAGCTCCAGGCCCGACGAGGGCTTTTCGAGCAGGGCCGTGAGGATGGCGTGCGGGAGCGACATGGCCCGATCCTAGGGAGTGTCCGGAAAGCGCCGTCACCCGCCCGAGGGCCGCAGCGGAACGGGCGGAACAGGCAGGACGCAGCGGGCACCGCCCGGGAAGCTGCGCGTGAGCGGGCGACGGGATGTCACAGCGCGGCCGCCAGGCGGGTGCCCTGGTCGATGGCGCGCTTCGCGTCCAGCTCGGCCGCCACGTCGGCGCCGCCGATCAGATGGACCGAGCGGCCGGCCGCGGCCAGTTCGTCGAACAGTCCGCGCTGTGGCTCCTGGCCCGCGCACAGCACCACGGTGTCGACCGGCAGGACGGTGGCCGTACCGTCGACCGTGAGGTGCAGTCCCTCGTCGTCGATGCGCTCGTACGTCGCGCCGGGGGTCATCGTCACCCCGCGGTGCTTGAGCTCCGTGCGGTGGATCCAGCCCGTCGTCTTGCCGAGGCCGGCGCCGACCTTGCCGGTCTTGCGCTGGAGCAGATGCACGGCCCGGGCGGGCGCGGTGCGCTTCGCCTCCGTGAGCCCGCCGCGACCCTCGTACGCGGTGTCGACGCCCCACTGGCGGAAGTACGTCCCGGCGTCCAGGCTCGCTCCCTCACCGTCGTCGGTGAGGAACTCCGCCACGTCGAAGCCGATGCCGCCGGCGCCGATGACCGCGACGCGCTCGCCGACGGGTGCCCCGTCGCGCAGGACGTCGAGGTAGCTGACGACACTCGGATGGTCGACGCCCGGGATCTCGGGGGTCCTCGGCGTCACTCCCGTGGCGACGACGATCTCGTCGTACTCGTCCGCCGCGAAGGTGTCGGCACTGACACGGGCGCCGAGGCGGACCTCCACGCCGTGCGTCTCCAGCTGGTTGCGGAAGTAGCGCAGCGTCTCGTCGAACTCCTCCTTGCCCGGGATCCGCTTGGCGACGTTCAGCTGTCCGCCGATCTCGTCGGCGCCGTCGAAGAGCGTGACGGTGTGCCCGCGTTCGGCGGCCGAGACCGCGCACGCGAGGCCGGCGGGCCCGGCGCCCACGACGGCGACGCGCTTGCGCAGCCGGGTGGGGAAGAGCACCAGCTCGGTCTCGTGGCAGGCACGCGGATTGACCAGGCAGGAGGTGAGCTTCCCGCTGAACGTGTGGTCCAGGCAGGCCTGGTTGCAGCCGATGCAGGTGTTGATCGACTCCGCGCGGCCGGCCTGCGCCTTGGCCACGAACTCGGGGTCGGCGAGGAAGGGCCGCGCCAGCGACACCATGTCCGCGCGGCCCTCGGCGAGCAGCTGCTCGGCGACCTCGGGGGTGTTGATGCGGTTGCTGGTGATGAGCGGCACGGACACGGACCCCATCAGCCGGCTCGTGACCCAGCTGTAGGCGCCGCGCGGCACGGAGGTCGCGATGGTGGGGATACGGGCCTCGTGCCAGCCGATACCGGTGTTGATGATGGTCACGCCGGCCGCCTCGATCTGCTGGGCGAGCGTGACGACCTCCTCCAGCGTGGAGCCGCCGGGGACGAGGTCGAGCATCGAGAGCCGGTAGATCAGGATGAAGTCGGGTCCGACCCGCTCGCGGGTACGACGAACGATCTCCAGCGGCAGCCGGATGCGGTTCTCGTACGAGCCGCCCCAGCGGTCGGTGCGGTGGTTGGTGGCGCTCGCGATGAACTCGTTGATGAAGTAGCCCTCGGAGCCCATGATCTCGACGCCGTCGTAGCCGGCGGACCGCGCGAGCGCGGCGGTCCGCACGAAGTCCTCGATCGTCTCCTCGATCTCCTCGTCGGTGAGGGCGTGCGGCACGAACGGGCTGATGGGGGCCTGGAGCGCGCTGGGGGCGACGAGGTCTGCGTGGTACGCGTACCGGCCGAAGTGCAGGATCTGGAGCGCGATCCGGCCGCCCTCGGCGTGCACCGCGTCGGTGACGGTGCGGTGCTGCGCCGCTTCGGCCTCGGTGGTGAGCTTGGCGCCGCCCTCGTACGGCCGGCCGCGGTCGTTGGGCGCGATGCCGCCGGTGACGATGAGCCCCACGCCGCCGCGGGCGCGGGCCGCGTAGAAGGCGGCCATGCGCTCGAAGCCGTTCTCCGCCTCTTCGAGGCCCACATGCATCGAGCCCATCAGCACGCGGTTGGGGAGCGTGGTGAACCCGAGGTCGAGCGGGCTCAGGAGATGGGGGTACGGGCCGGTGCTGGGCTGGCTCATCGGGGCCTCCACGGGACGGGTCGTGGCTTTCAGTTCTAGCCGCCGGAGCCTTGTTTTGCAACAAGGTGCAAAACCTTGTGGGCACCGTCACGGAGACGTCGGTACGACAACCGGATGATTCACCTATCCGTGTGAAAGTGGTCCCCTCTGCCCTGCCTTCACCCATAACGTGCCGATGTGGCGGGATGGGAGCAGTTGAGTGCACTGGGGATCGTTGCGATTCTCGGCTCGCAGGGGATCGGGGCAGTAGCGGCAGGAGTGACGGACGAGCCGGTTCCGGTCGCGTCCGTCTCCAGGGCCGAGGCCGAACCGGCCACGGGGGATTCCGACCCGGCCGAACCGCGGCCCGGTCCTGCCCCGCCGGATCAGGAGCCGAGGCCGGAGGCGAGCCCGGCGTCCCGAGCGGATGCGGAACCCGATACGGGACCCGAGCCCGGCCCGGTCCGCGAGGCCGACAGCGAGGCCGACGGCGACGGCGAGGGCGGTGCGCCGCCGGGCCGTGAGAGCGAGGACAAGGGGCCGGCCCGGGAGGACGCGGGCGCGGTCCCGGCCGAGCGGGACACGACCCCGGCGCCTCGGGCGCACGACCCGGCCCCGGACGCAGTCGCGGGTGCGGGTGCGGGTGCGGGCGCGGGCGCGGGCGCGAGTGAAGGCGCAGTCGCGGGTGCGGGTGCGGGCGCGAGCGCGAGCGCGGGTTTCGACGCAGGCGCGAGCACGGCTGGTGGCGCACCTACGAGCGCGGCCGCGGGCGACTCCGGTCACGACCGGCCGCGCCCCGCTCCGGCGGCACTCATCGGCCCGGTCCTCCCGGACCACGGCTCCGTCGTCCCCTCCTTCGGCGCCCTCTTCGCCGGCACCGTGAGCGTGACGCCCCTGCTCCCGCACGGCACATGGGCCCTCCATCTGCCCGGTCTCGTGTGTGCCTCGGTCCAGGTGTCGATCGGCGGCCGGCCCGGAGGCGGCGACCTCCTGGTGGACGTGTCGGTCGACGTGGACGTGTCCGTGGACCTCTTCACGCACTGCCCGCCACCGCCACCCGAGCCCTGTCCGCCCGAGCCGCCGCCCACCGAGCCGCCGCCCACCGAGCCGCCGCCGACCGAGCCCCCGAGCCCGCCGCCGCCCAGCAGCCCGCCGCCGGCGCCGGAACCGCCCGCGCCGACCACTCCCGCGCCGCCGCAGCCGCGGCCGACGCCGCCTCCTCCGGCGCCCGAACCCTCACCCGTACCGCCGACTCCGCAGCCGCCCGCGCCGGTCGTTCCCGAGACCGAGCCGGCCGTCGTACCGCCGCCTCCCGCGGCCGGTCCGCCCGCCGCTCCGCCTCAGGCCGTGACCGTACGCAACCACCGGCCGTTGCCCGGTAGGCCGGAGCGCGAGGGGATGCCCCTCGTCGTCCTGGTACTCGTCACCACGACACCGGCTGTGCTCGCCGCGGCCCTGCTGCGGCCGGGGCGCGGCCGCGCCTGAGCGACACCCACCGACCGCACCACCACATCTTTCGGAGTGAGCCCATGTCGGAATGGCTGGTCCTGGCCATCGCGATGGCCGCCGCCTGCGCCGTCGTCCTCATCGCCACCCTCCTTCTCCAGCGCCGGCGGCACGACGCCGAGGAAACGGGCGTGGAGCCCGCCGAGACCCCCGACGTCCTCGAGTACATGACGATGATGGTCGGCGTCGTGTACGCGATCGTGCTGGGCCTCGCCATCGCCGGTGTGTGGGAGGCCCGCAGCGCCGCGCAGGACGACGTACGCCGTGAGGCGCAGGCCCTGTACGAGGTCACCCAGCGCGCCGAGGTCTACCCGCCCGACGTTCAGCGGCAGCTCCACTCGGACATCGACCGGTACGTCGCGCACGTCGTCCACCAGGAGTGGCCGAGGATGATCGACGGCCAGGAGCTGACCGGGCGGGGCGGCGAACTGCTCGACGTGGTGCGCTCGGACATCGCCAGGCGTGTGCCCGTGGGCGAGCTGGAGGCCCAGGCGTACCAGCCGATGCTCGACCAGGTGGCGGTCGCCGACGACGCGCGCAACGCCCGGGAGCAGAACGCCGGCGCGACCCTGCCGGGCGTGGTGTGGTTCGGCCTCATCACCGGTGCCCTGGTGACGGTCGGGCTGATCTTCACCATGCAGATCGGCCGGTCCTACCGCGAGCTGCTGCTCGCCGGTCTGTTCAGCGCGCTGATCGCGTTCCTGCTCTTCCTGGTGTGGGACTTCGACGCGCCGTTCGGTCGCTCGGGCTCGGAGTCCGCCGACGCCTTCCGCCAGCTGTTCCCCGGAGCCGCGGGCCTGGGCTGAGGCACCCCCGGCGACCCGGAATACGGAGGACGGGGCCCCCGTTGTAGGGTTTGGTTCAACATTCAACCAACCGGACCCGAGAGGTGGGCTCACATGCAGTTCGGCATCTTCACCGTCGGCGATGTCACGACCGACCCGACCAACGGCCGTACGCCGAGCGAGCACGAGCGGATCAAGGCCACGGTCGCCATCGCCCTCAAGGCGGAGGAGGTCGGCCTCGACGTCTTCGCCACCGGCGAGCACCACAACCCGCCCTTCGTCCCGTCCTCCCCCACGACCCTCCTCGGGCACATCGCGGCCCGCACCGAGAACCTGATCCTGTCCACCTCGACCACGCTGATCACCACCAACGACCCGGTGAAGATCGCCGAGGACTACGCGTACCTCCAGCACCTCGCGGACGGCCGGGTCGACCTGATGATGGGCCGCGGCAACACCGGGCCGGTCTACCCCTGGTTCGGCAAGGACATCCGCCAGGGCATACCGCTCGCCGTGGAGAACTACGCGCTCCTCCACAGGCTGTGGAGGGAGGACGTGGTCGACTGGGAGGGGAAGTTCCGCACTCCGCTCCAGTCGTTCACGGCCACCCCGCGCCCGCTGGACGGCGTACCGCCGTTCGTCTGGCACGGCTCCATCCGCTCCCCCGAGATCGCCGAACAGGCCGCGTACTACGGCGACGGCTTCTTCCACAACAACATCTTCTGGCCGATGTCCCACACCAAGAAGATGGTCGGCCTCTACCGGCAGCGCTACGCCCACTACGGCCACGGCACGGCCGAGCAGGCCATCGTCGGGCTCGGCGGCCAGGTGTTCATGCGGAAGAACTCGCAGGACGCGGTCAGGGAGTTCCGGCCCTACTTCGACAACGCGCCGGTCTACGGACACGGGCCCTCGCTGGAGGACTTCACCGAGCAGACCCCGCTGACCGTCGGATCGCCGCAGCAGGTCATCGAGCGCACGCTCGGCTTCCGGGACGCGGTCGGTGACTACCAGCGCCAGCTGTTCCTGATGGACCACGCGGGTCTGCCGCTGAAGACGGTCCTCGAACAGCTCGACATCCTCGGCGAGGAGGTCGTCCCGGTGCTGCGCAAGGAGTTCGCCGCGCTGCGGCCGGCCGGTGTGCCGGAGAGCGCCCCGCTGCACCCGGCGGTCGCCGCCGCCCGCAGCGAGGCCGCGACGACGGAGAACACCAACGAGACCGCGAAGGAGGCGGCATGAGCGGGCAGGCGCTGAAACTGGTGGCCGTCTCCGCGGGGCTGAGTGTGCCCTCGTCGACCCGGCTCCTCGCCGACCGCCTCACCGACGCCGTCCGCGCATCCCTCGGTGAGCGGGACGGCGACCGGGAGCTGGAGGTGCGCGTGGTCGAGCTGCGCGAGCTGGCCGTTCCGATCGCCAACCACCTGGTGACGGGCTTCCCTTCGCCCGCCCTCGGCGAGGCACTCGACGCGGTGACGGAGGCGGACGGCCTGATCGTCGTCTCCCCCGTCTTCGCCGCCTCCTACAGCGGACTCTTCAAGTCGTTCTTCGACCTCGTCGAGGTCGGAGCGCTGGCCGGCAAGCCGGTACTGATCGGGGCGACCGGCGGCACGTCGCGCCACTCGCTGGTGCCGGAGCACGCGATGCGTCCGCTCTTCGCCCATCTGCGGGCGCTGGTCGTGCCGACGGCCGTGTACGCGGCCTCGGAGGACTGGGGCGGCACGGGCGACGCGCTCACGGACACGCTGCCCGAGCGGATCGGACGCGCGGGACGGGACCTGGCGGAGTTCATGGCCACGGCGTCGGGAAGGACGGCCGGGCAGAAGACCGAACCGGTGCCGGCGCTGCCGTTCGCCTGAGGACGGCCGGCCCGAGCGGTGCCGTGCCGCCGGGCCGGTCCGGCGGCGGCCCGGGGCGGGGGCTGGGACCGGGGCCGGGAGCGGGCCCCGGGGAGGCGCCGGGGCCGCGGCCGGTCGAGCGCGGACGGGTGAGGCCCGGCACGAGGCCCGCCCGGCCGGGACGACCCGGACGCCGTCGGGCGTGCGGGTTGTCAGTGTCGCCTCCTATGGTTTCGGCATGACCCCTGCTCTCATCGGGCGCGACCACCCCGCAGGCGTCCTCCGGTCGGAGATCGGCCGGGCGACGGACAGCCACGGGGGCCTGGTGCTGGTCACCGGTGAGGCCGGCATCGGCAAGACGTCGCTGGTCACCGATGCCGCCGACGAAGCACGACGGCGGGGCGCCCTGGTGCTGGGCGGTTCCTGCTGGGACTCGGACAGCGCCCCCGGGTACTGGCCATGGGTCCAGGTCATACGCGGTCTGCGGCGCGGCGTCGACGAGGCGGAGTGGGCCGAGGCCGGGAAGGCGGCGGGCGGGCGGCTCGCCGTCCTGCTCGGCGAGGAGCCCGGCGAGGGCGACGGCGGCGAGAGCTTCCAGCTGTACGACGCGGTGACGACCGCCCTGGTCACCGTCTCGCAGAAGCGGCCGCTGGTGGTCGTGCTCGACGATCTGCACTGGGCCGACCCGGCCTCGCTGAGACTGCTCGAATTCGCCGCCCAGCACGCCTGGTTCGAGCGGCTGCTGCTGATCGGCACATATCGCGACGTCGAGGTGGAGACGCCCGACCACCCGCTGCGTCAGCTCATCGCCCCGCTGGCCGCGCGCGCCGCCGCGACCGTGACCCTCACCGGCCTCCGGCGCGACGAGGTGGGCGCGCTCATCGCGCTGACCGCCGGTGTGGAGCCGGAGCCGGACCTCGTCGAGGAGGTCCACCGCCGTACCGGCGGGAACCCCTTCTTCGTCGAGCAGACCGCCCGGATCTGGCACAGCGGCAGCCCGGTCACCACCGTCGCCCCCGGTGTGCGTGAGGCGGTGCGGCGGCGGCTGGCGCTGCTGCCGGAACCGGTGAGCGGGCTGCTGGACACCGCGGCCGTGCTGGGCCGTGAGTTCCACCGCCAGGTGCTCGCGGCGGCCGCCTCCTCGCCCGTCCCGCACGTGGACCGGCTGCTGGACCGCGCGGTCACGGCCCGTCTGGTGAGCGTGCGCAGCGGCGGCCGGTTCGCCTTCGCCCACGACCTCGTCCGCGAGACGCTGTACGAGGCGCTCGACGAGCAGGAGACCCGGGAGCGGCACGCCGACGTCGTACGGGCCCTGGACCGCACCCCCGGACTCAGCGAGAAGGTCTTCCCCGCCGATCTGGCGCGGCACGCCTATCTGGCCGGCGACGAGCTGGAGCGGGAGCGTCGGGTGGATCTGCTGCTCGCGGCGGCGCGCGACGCCTCCAGCCGGCTCTCCGGCGAGGAGGCCGTCGGGCACTACCGACGGGCCCTGGAGGCCGCCGGCGACGACCGGCGCAGGGCCGCCCTGGTCGCCCTCGACCTCGGCGGCGAACTGCGGCACTACGGCGACGACGCCGAGGGCCGGCGCTTCCTCGACCTCGCCGTCGAGCTGGCCCGCGCGGTGGACGATCCCGAGGTGCTGGCCCGCGTCGCCATCACCCTCCACCAGCACGGGGGCGTGCTGGGCCAGGAGCCGGCGGGCGCCGAGCTGCTGCGCGAGGCGCACCGCGCTCTGGCCGGCGGCAGCGGCGAGGAACTGGCCGGCCTGACGCCGGAGCGGATCGCCCAGGACCTCGCCGTGCGGACCACGGCGCTGGCCCGGCGCGGCGAGGACGACGAGGCGCTCGCGTTCTCCCTGTGGGCGCGGCACGACTCGATCTGGGGGCTCGGAACCTCCGAGGAACGCCTCGTGCTCACCGCGGAGATGGGCGAGGTCGCCCGCCGCACGGGCAACCGCGACATGGAGATGCACGCGGCCGCGATGCGCTGGGTGACGCTCCTGGAGCTCGGCGACCCGCGCTATCTGGACCAGTTGCGCACCTTCACCACCCTGGCCGAGCGGGCGGGGCTGCGCCGGTTCGAGCTGGGCGTGGCCATCGACCAGTCCCTCGTCGCGGCGCTGGCCGGGCGGTTCACGGAAGCGGCCGATCTGCTCTCGGCCGCGATCGGGCTCCAGCACGAGCATCCGCCGTTCGCCTTCATGGCCGCCCATATGCACTGGGCGCTGTTCCTGCTCCAGGGCCGGTTCGACGAGGCGGAGGCCGTGGTCGGCACGCTCACCGACCAGGGGCATCCGCATCCACCGCTGCTGGCGGGGCTGACCGCGGTCGAGCAGGGCCGTACGGCGGTGGCGCTGCGGTTCGTGGACGAGATCGCCGCCCGGCCCGAGCCGGTGCCCCGGATCTTCGCACCGCTGTGGATGCGGCTGCGCGCCCACGCGGCGGCGGCCTCCGGCGACCCGGCCCGGATCGACGAGGCCCGGGCCGCGCTCGCGCCGTACGCGGGCCAGTGGGTCGTCTCGCTGTACGGCTGCGACATCAGCGGGCCGGTCGACCTCTGGCTGGGGATGCTCGACGCGGCGCGTGGGCGCCGGGAGGAGGCGGTGGCCGCGCTGACCGCCGCGTACCTCTCGGCGGACCGGCTGCGGGCGAGACCCTGGTCGGTGCGGGCGCGGGCGGCGCTGCTGGATCTGCTGGGCCCGGGCGGTGACATGGCGGAGCTCGCCGCGTCGACCCGTCGCGAGGCCGAGGAGCTGGGCCTCACCCATGTGCTGGACGGGCTCCCGCCGCGCGCGGCCGCGCCCACCGATGGCGCGGACGAACCGACCGCGTACGGCCGGGCGGCCGACGCCTACGCCGGAGTGAGCGCGGGGTCCGTCTCCCCCGGACTCGCCGCCCGGGCCCTCCAGCCCCACGCCGCCCGGCAGCGCTTCCGCCGCGACGGAGCCGTGTGGGCCCTCGACTTCGCCGGCCGTGGTGTCCATGTCCCCGACGCCAAGGGGCTGCGCGATCTGCACACCCTGATGACGCATGCGGGCGACGACCTGTCCGCCGTGGTCCTGCTCGACCCCGAGGGCGGTGACGCGGTGGTCGCCGCCCGCCGCTTCGGCGGGGACCCGGTGCTCGACGAGGAGGCCAGGATCCGTTACCGGAGACGGCTGGAGCGCCTCGACGAGGAGATCGACCGGGCGGCGGAGCTGGGCGACGACCGCAGGGCCGAGGAGTTCGGCCGCGAACGGGCCGCGCTGCTGGACGAGTTGCGCAGGGCGGCGGGTCTGGGCGGCCGGACCCGACGCCTGGGGGACGAGGCGGAACGCGCCCGCAAGACGGTCACGGCCCGCATCCGCGACACCCTCCGCAAACTGGACGCCCTCCACCCCGAACTGGCCGCGCACCTGCGGGAGTCGGTCACGACGGGTTCGTACTGCTCCTACCGCCCGGGGCGTCCCGTCGACTGGCTGCTCTGAGGCCCGGGGGACCGGCGCGGGCCGCGCGGGCGAGGCGGTGCCCGCCCGCCTCACCCTCCAGGCACCGGGCTCGCATCCGATGCAGGGTCAGGTGCGGCGTGGGATCCGCCGGCGTCACAGCGGCACCACATCGGCGACCACACAGGCGATGTTGTCCGGGCCCCCCGCACGTCGGGCGCGGGCGATCAGTTCGCCGACCGCGCCGTCCGGGGACGCGACGGTGGCGAGTGTGTGCCGTACGTCCTCGTCGGCCACCACCGTGAACAGGCCGTCCGAGCACAGCAGATACCGGTCGCCGGGCCGCGCCTCGTGCAGCCGCAGATCCGCCCGGCCGGACTCCTCGCCGCCGTCGAGTGCCCTCAGCAGCATCGCCCGCCCGGGATGTGTCACCGCCTCCTCGGAAGTGAGACTGCCGTTGTCGATCATCGACTGCACCACCGTGTGGTCGTGCGTGATCCGGAAGAACTCCCCGTCCCGCAGCAGACAGGCCCGGGTGTCGCCGATGTGCACGAGCGCGAGCCGCGAGCCCGTCCACACCATCGCGGTGAGGGTCGTGCCGGAGCCGTCGAAGCCGCTCACGGCGGAGTTGGCCCGCTCGACGGCGTCCTCCAGAGCATTGAGCAGATCGCCGATGCGCGCCGAACCGGCCGCCCCGGCGTCGTCCAGGTCCTTGAGCGCGTCGATCGCCGCCGCTCCGGCGGGTGCACCCTGACCGCCGAACCCGTCGGCGACGGCGAGCAGATGGGGACCCGCGTAGGCGGAGTCCTGGTCGGTCTCGCGGACGAGGCCCCGGTCCGTGCGCGCGGCATAGCGGATTTCCAGGGGTGCGGTGAGCTGAGACATGGTGCCGGTGTCCTTCCCTGACAGCTGGTCGGCGAGGAAGGCCGCCAGATCGCGGCGGGCGGCGGTCTCCGCCTCCACCCCGGCCCAGTAGGCCCGGATGTCGCGGGCCGCCGCGGCCGGATCGGACGCGTACAGGTCGCAGACGGCGCGGACACGCGCCAGCGGCATCCCGATCCGCCGCAGCCATGCGACCAGCCGGGCCCGCTCCACCTGCGCCTCGTCGTAGTACCGGTAGCCGGTGAACGTGTCGACGTGGGCCGGCGGCAGCAGCTCCAGCTCGTCGTAACGGCGCAGCGCCTTCGCGGACAGCCTGGATGCGCGGGCGAACGCGCCGATCGTCAGCAGGCCCATGCGTACCTCCTCGCGCCGGGCGCCTCGCCCGGCCCCGCCGATGCTGGTGCTTCCCCCCGGGTGAAGGTCAACGGCGGCCCTCTGCAGCCGCACACAGCGCGGCGGGCGCCCCCGGTGACCCGGGAACGCCCGCCGCACGGTGCAGCCCGCTACTTGCGGTTGTAGAGCCGCATCGTCACAGAGCCGAAGACCACCACGAACAGCGCGGCCCAGCCCAGCGACCAGGCGATGTCCGCCGCCGGCCAGTTGCCCGCCATCAACTCCCGTACGGCGGTCGCCACATGGGTCACCGGGCTGTTGTTCACGAACGCCTGGAGCCAGCCCGGCATCGTCTTCGGGTCGACGAAGACATTGCTCAGGAACGTCAGCGGGAAGATCACCATCATGCTGACGCCCATGACCGACTTCTCGGTCCGCAGCAGCAGCCCGAACATCGTCCAGATCCAGGAGAAGGCGAACGAGAAGACCATCAGCAGGGCCACGCCCATGAGGATGCCCATCACCCCGCCGTCGGCGCGGTAGCCGATGATCATGCCGACGGTCAGCATCACCACGGAGGCGAGGAAGTAGCGCACGACGTCACCGAGCAGATAGCCCACCATCGGGGCCGGCCGCCAGATCGGCAGCGTGCGGAACCGGTCGAAGACGCCCTTGGTGATGTCGGTGTTGACCGCGACGCCCGTGTACATCGTGATCATCACGACGCTCATCGTCAGGATGCCCGGCAGCAGGAACTGGATGTACTGCGAGGCCGAGCCGGCCAGCGCCCCTCCGAAGAGGTACGTGTACATCAGCACCATCATGATCGGGAACGCCGTCACATCGAACAGCTGCTCCGGCACGTGCTTGATCTTCAGCATCGCCCGCCAGCCGAACGTCAGCGACGCGGAGAGCGCGCTCGGCCTCGGTGGGCGCTCCTTGCCCACCAGCAGCGCTGCCAGATCCTCGGCCTTCGGTGCTTCGAGTGCCAGGTCCTCGGCGTCCTTCACGGACTTCGTCGTCATCGCGGTGCTCATGCCGCCGCCCCCTTCTTGTCGGTCAGGGCGAGGAAGACCTCGTCCAGGCTGGGCTGTCCCAGCGCGAAGTTGTCCACGGTGATCCCGGTGCGGGCCAGCTCCGCCAGCGCCCGCGCGGCCTGCTCGGCGGCGCCCTGCTGGGTGCCGTGCCCGTTCACCCGGGCGGTGAGCGCGAGCGGATCGGCGTCCAGCAGGACCTCCGCCCCCAGCGCCGCCGCCAGCACCCGCTCGGCATCCGGCCGCTGCTCCGCGTCCCGCAGCCGCAGATGGACCGCGCCCGAGCCGACCGATGCCTTGAGCTCGCCCTTCGTGCCCTCCGCGATCACCTTGCCGTGGTCGATCACGGCGATACGGGAGGCCAGATGGTCCGCCTCGTCCAGATACTGCGTGGTCAGCAGCACCGTCGTGCCCTGGGCGACCACCGCACGCACGATGTCCCACACCTGGTTGCGGCTGCGCGGGTCGAGACCGGTGGTCGGCTCGTCGAGGAACAGCAGGTCCGGGGTGTTCAGGATGGAGGCGGCGATGTCGATACGGCGCCGCATACCGCCCGAGTAGTTCTTCACCTGCTTGTCGGCCGCCTCGGACAGACCGAAGGCGTCGAGCAGCTGGCCGGCGCGCTCCTTCGCGGCCGGCTTGGCGTGACCCAGCAGCCGTGCCAGCAGCACGAGATTCTCGGTACCGGTGAGGTCCTCGTCGACCGAGGCGTACTGCCCGGTGAGACTGACCCTGCTGCGCACGGCGTCCGCGTCCTTCTGCACGTCCTTGCCGAAGACGCGGGCCTCGCCGCCGTCCGGCCGCAGCAGGGTGGCCAGCATTTTCACCGTCGTCGTCTTGCCGGCGCCGTTCGGCCCGAGTACGCCGTAGACGGTGCCGGCCGGCACGGACAGATCGACCCCGTCCACCGCCCGGTTCTCACCGAAGACCTTCACCAGGCCCGCGGTCTCGATTGCCAGTTCTGTGCTCATCGTCGTTCCTTCGCATGGTCGGCGGTGGGTCGGGTGAGGTCGTCGGAAGTCCAGGAGGTTGACCGGAGCGGCCACCGGAAGTCATCGGTGGCGGCACTAGGAGACGTAGGGCCGGGCGGCACGCGCCTCGCGCAGCGCGAGCCCCCACCACCCCAGCTGGTCCAGCATCAGCGCGGCCGCACGGTCGCGGTCCTCGCCCGCGTCGTCGAGCAGGTTGATGCTCACGCCGTTGCGCAGGGTCACGGTGTGCAGTTCGGTGAAGACCGAGCGCAACTGCTCCACGGCGTACAGACCGCGGGACCCGTGGCCGTAGCTGACGAACGCGACCGGCTTGGTCCGCCACTCGTCGTACGCGTAGTCGATGGCCTGCTTGAGGGAGGCGGGGAAGGACCGGTTGTACTCGGGGGTGACGACCACGAAGGCGTCGGCGCGGCCGATCTCCGAGACGAAGTCCCGCATCCGAGCCGTCGCACGGTCCGGGTAGTGGGCCGGGAAGTCGAACTCGATCAGATCGACGACGCAGAGCTCCACATCCGCCCGCTCGGCGGCACGCTCCGTGAACCAGCGTCCGACCTTCTCGCCGACGCGGCCCTCACGGGTGCTGCCGATGATGACCGCGACGCGCAGCGGTGTCTCCTGCACGGTGCGCCTCCCTCCTGCGGTTGCTCCTCACCCAGCAGGCGCGAGACGGCGGCGCGCGGCCGCCAGATGCGATCCGGCGGCCGCGCGAGGAGGTAGAAGTCGCAGGTCGGAGAGCTAGTCCTCCCTCATGTAGAACACATAGAACGCGACGGCGAACATCACGGCGGCGAAGATGAGCCCCATCCCCGCAGCCCGCAGGACGCTGGTCCCCGTCAGGCTGTGCAGGAAGCCGATGGACATGCCGCACACCACCGCATAGGCGCCCGCGCGGACCTCGCGCGGCAGGGCGTTCTGGATGTGGCCGAGACCGTAGGCGACCGCCGTGAAGATCAATCCGGCGACCACCCCGTAGAGAACGTCCCACCAGCTGACGGCCTCACCGGTGCGACGGAGGAACCCCGCGTAGAAACCGAAGAGCGTGCCCAGCCCCACGGGCATGGCCCAGCTGAGAGATCCGTGGTGCCGTACGGGCATCGTTGCGTGAGCAGCCATGACGGAGAGCTCCTTCCCTCGTCCTCACTTCAGAGCACACCCGCGCCGCCCCGCGGGCAAGTCGGAGCGACCGGCCATCAGCCCGGTCGGCGGCCCACGGCTCGCGCGCCCGGCGGGGCCCGCGTTCCCTGGAGGAGTGCGGAGCGTTCTGACGGCGGTGCTCATCGTGCTCGTGGCTCTTCTGACGCCGCTGAGCGCGCTGGCCGTGTGGGCGGACCGCGAGATCGGCGACACCGACAGCTACGTCACGGCGATGGAGCCGCTCGCGGCCGACCCCGCCGTGCAGAACGCGGTGGCGGACCGCATCACCGCGGAGGTCATGAAGAAGATCGACGCGGGGCCGCTCCAGCAGGGTGTGGAGAACCTGGTGCACGAGGCGGTGATCTCGTTCGCCGGGACCGACGCGTACCGGATCGCCTGGAACACGGTGAACCGCGCGGCCCACACCGCGGTCGAACAGGCGCTGACGAGCGACGACGTGGACACCGCGAGCATCGACCTGGCGCCGGTGATCGAGCAGGTGAAGCGGCAGCTGAACGACGAGGGGGTGCCGTTCGCCGACCAGGTGCCGGCGGGGAACACGAGGATCACGATCCTGGAGGCGGACAAACTCGGGGCCGCACGCGAGATCTTCGCGGACCTCCAGTTCTGGGGCGTACGGCTCCCGGTGGTCACCCTGCTCCTCGCGGCGGCGGCGGTCGTCCTCGCCCAGCGCCGCCTGAACGCCGTCGCGCTCCTGGGCGCGGCCCTGGTGATCGGCGGCGCACTCCTGCGCCTGGCCCTGACCATCGGCCGCGGCCTGGCCCTCGACGACCTCCCGCCGGACGTGGACCGCCCGGCGGCGGAGGCGGTGTTCGAAGCACTGACGGCGACACTGCGGGTGACGTCGTGGTGGCTCCTGGGGGCGGGGGCGCTCCTTGCCCTGGCCTTCGGCGCGTGGTCCTGGCACGCGCGGTCGGGCAGTCACGCGGAGCCTGCGCCCCACGCCCACTAGCCGCGCCGGGGCTGTCGGGCTGCGCCCCACACTCCCTCACCTGCGGCAGCTTCGCACCGCATCCCATCCGCCGCCCGAACGGGCTCGGGTTCGCTTCCGGGTGGGCATCAACGGGTCGCGTCCTCGACCGCTCGGGAGGGGGCGTGCAGGGTCGTCCCCGCAGGGGATCGGCGGCAACACCCGGGTGCTCAAGACAACGCAGCTGTACGCCGCCGACCCCGAGGAGCCGAGCCCGGAGGGCCCCCGGACCCGCCGCCGCACAAGGGCCCGAGGCTCAAGCACCCAGGCCCCGCCCCAGGAAACCCGACGCCGCACAACGACGCCAAGGCCCAAGCACCCGGCCCGCCCCGCCCCAGGGACCCGCACCGCACAAGTACCCGCACCCCGTACCCCAACCGCCCCCCGCTACCGTCCCCCCATGCCCCTCCTCCTCGCCCCCCACCCCCTCACCAGCACCGCCACCCTCCTCACCCACGCCGCCCGCCACCGCGGCATCGATGTCGTCGCCTCCACCCAGGGGCACCAAGAGCGCGACGTCCACTGGTACGGCGGCCCCCTCGCCGCCGACCGGATCGTCCGTCCCCTCCGCGTCGGGCTTCTCGAGCCGCCCGACGACTGGCTCACCACCCTCGGCCCCGAACTCACCCACCGCCGCATCGAGTTGACCACCCTCGACCACGCCCGCCGGCTCGACGGACCCCTCTTCGTCAAGCCGCCGTCCGACAAGTCCGTGCCCGCCGCGGTGTACGCCACCGGGCGCGACCTCCCGCTCGGCGGGGAGCGCATCGGGCCGCAGACACCCGTACTCGTCAGCGACGTCGTCGAGTTCGCCGCCGAGTACCGGCTCTTCGTCCTCGACGGCCAGGTCCTCACCGGCAGCCGCTACGCCGTCTTCGGCCGCCTCGACTCCGCCCCGCTCACCCCGGATGCCGAACGCTTCGGCCAGGAGGTGCTGGACGCCTGTGCCCCCACCCTCCCGAGCGCCGTCGTCCTCGACGTCGGACAGCTGGTCGGCGGCCGGTGGGCCGTCGTCGAGGCCAACATGGCCTGGTTCGCGCAGAGCTACGCCGCCGACCCCGACCTCGTCCTCGACGT
The DNA here is from genome assembly GCF_042714725.1 of Streptomyces sp. NPDC058685. Taxonomy (NCBI): domain Bacteria; kingdom Bacillati; phylum Actinomycetota; class Actinomycetes; order Kitasatosporales; family Streptomycetaceae; genus Streptomyces; species Streptomyces sp. NPDC058685. The sequence continues at coordinate 59,505 of NZ_JBHXSL010000004.1, read as the reverse complement.
CGTCCTGCGGTCGTCCGGCCCGCGTCGGCTCGTCACCGCAAGGGACGCACCCTTTCTGAGGTGAGCTGGGAGAACTCGTACGCGTCGTGCGAGGAGAAGATTCTGATCACCCGCGGGTCCACCCTCCGCAGCGCCCGCAGCCGGTCCAGCTGGGTCATGCGCTGGTCGTGGTTGTCGGCCATCAGACGCTGGTGGAGCGCCAGGGAGCGCGGGCAGCGCGGCCGGCGGAGGTCCATCTCGCCGTGGAAGAAGTACGCGTCGCCGGCGTGCAGCAGCCACCTCTCCGGCTGCTGCACCGCCACCGCGCAGTGCCCGCGGCTGTGCCCGGGCATCGGGATCATCAGGACGTCGGGCGAGCGCACCACCGGGCTCGCGGCGAATCCGTGCCAGGTGGAGTCGGCGGTGTCGTGGATGATCCAGCGCGGCCCGTGGCCCCACTGCGCGGTGACGTAACGGGACGTGTCCAGGCGGGAGTCGCGCCGCATCGCCGCCCGGTACTCGTCGGCCATCACATGCACCCGCGCGTCGGGGAAGTCCGCGAGGCCGCCCGCGTGGTCGAGGTCGAGATGCGTGAGCACGATGTCCTGGACGTCACGCGGGTCGTACCCGAGCTCACGGATCTGGTGGACCGCGGTGAAGGCCGGTTCGAGACGGGGGCGGGCGGTCCGCCGGAAGACCGCGCCGAGCCGGCGCGGGTTGGCGATGTCGCCGGTGCCGAAGCCGGTGTCGACGAGGAGCAGTCCGCTGCCGGTGACCACGAGCAGGCAGTGGGCGACCAGCGGGGAGCCGCCGAGGGGGTGCATCGGGGCGCAGTCGAGGTGGTGGACGGTGGGCCAGGACATGCGTGCCTCCGGCGACGCGGCGAGAACAGAGCGAGGCGCAACAAAGACGGCGCACTGCTTCCGCGACCCCAGGGCCGCAGGAATACTGGCACCGCCACTTACACCGTAAGTCGGCACCGAGAGAAGCACCTACGCTGTAAACCGTCAAGGATGTGGGCGAAACCGGGGAGCGGCCGGATGTGTGCCGAAGCGTCAGGTCAACAGCTGCGCGAGGGTGAGGCGTCGGCTTCGCCTGCCACCGTCCCCACGGGCTCGCCCGGCACGGTGCCCGCCATCTCGCAGGACAGTCCGCAGGACACCCCGCAAGCCACCGCCCGTGGTGCCGCGCGCGAGCCGCTGTCCCGTGAGCGGATCATCGAGTCCGCTCTGCGGATCATCGACGACGAGGGCGTCGAAGCGCTGTCGATGCGCCGTATCGCCGCCGCACTCGGCGTCCAGGCGATGTCGCTCTACAACCACGTCGGGGGCAAGGCCGACGTACTCGACGGCGTCACCGAGTTCATCACCACGGACATGCACATCACCAGGCACTCGCGCGACAGCTGGGAGGACGGCATCCGCTCGGTCGCGCACGCCTTCCGGCGCGCCTCCCTGCGGCACCCGCGCGCCGGTGAACTGGTCCTCACCCGCCAGTTGAACTCACCCGGCGTGCTGCCCACCATCGACTGTTCGCTCAAGGTGCTCCTGGAGCACGGCTTCGAGGAGGCGAACGCCGTGCACGCGCTGCGGCTGCTCGTCGCCTTCCAGGTCGGCTCGCTGATGCGGGAGTTCCACTCACCGGCGTTCCGGGGTGAGGACGAGTCGGCGGTACGCGAGCGCGAGGAGACGCTCGCCGGCTCGGGCTTCGCGGCGGTGGCGAAGCTCGCGCCGAAACTCGCGGTGATCGACCACGACGCCGAGTTCACGTTCGGCCTGGAACGCCTCATCGACGCCCTGCGCCCGTACGCCCCGGGAAGACCGGCCGACGCCTGATCCGCGGCCGCGGCAACCAGGCGCGCACCGGTCCCATCCGACCGCCCGCGCCCCCTCCCCCGAACCACCGCCGCGACACCCGCAACAAACTCGCCCGGACCGGCGTCCTCACAGTGGGGCGACCCGTACGTCGGCACACGTCGGCATACGCAGACAGCGTCGGCACACGTCGGTACACATCGACACCCGTCGGCAGACGTCGAAACGCACCCGCACACATCCGCACCCCCCGCGCCCGGAGGACGTCTTGAACAGCGCCACATCCACGGCAGCCCCTGCCGCCGCGCCGGGCCCCCCGCCGTACCCCGCGCGGCGCCGTCGTGCCGCCGGGTGGCTCGTGGTGCTCCTGCTCGTCCTGCCCACCGCCGCCGCGGCCTGCCGGCTCGCGGACACCGACGCCGTCACCCCCGTGCCCCAGCTGCTCGCCTTCCTGCCGTGGCTGCTGATTCCCGCGGGCGCGGCCCTGCTGCTCGCGGCGCTCGCCCGGCTGCGGGCCGCGACGGTCTGGGCGGTCGCCGTGCTCGCGGTCGTCGGGTGGTTCGTCAAGCCGTACGACACCGGGCTCACCGAGCGTCCGAAGGGGCCGGTCGTCGCCCGGCTCACCGTGCTCTCGTCGAACGTCGAGTACGGCAACGCCACCCCGGACCTGCTGGCCGCGATCCGGCGCGAGCAGCCCGACCTGGTCTTCGTCCAGGAGTGCGCCGCCCGCTGCTCGGACGCGCTCGCCGCGGAGGTCTCCACCGCCGACTACCCGTACCGCAACGTCGTCGAGGGCGAGTTGGCCTCCGGGTCGGCGATCCTGAGCAGGCTTCCGCTGAAGGCCGCCCCGGGGATCGAGAGCACCCTCGCCATGCCCGGGTCGGTGGCCCTCGCGGGTGAGCGGCAGATCCATGTGCAGCTCGCGCATCCGCTGCCGCCCGTGCCCGGCGGGGTGGACGACTGGCGCAGGGAGCTCGGCCGGCTGCGGGCGTACGCCGGCGGGGTGAAGGGCTCGTCGGCGATCGTGGCCGGGGACTTCAACGCGACGCAGGACCACTCCGCGTTCCGCCGCATCCTCGACGCGGGCGGGCTGCGTGACGGCGCCACCCTCGGCGGCGCCTCGCGGGCCCCGTCGTGGCCCGCGGCCGTGCCCGCCCCGCTCGGCGCACAGATCGACCATGTGCTGGTCAGCGAGGACTTCTCGGTCCGTGCGGCCCGCTTCCTGGACCTGGACGACACCGACCACCGTTCGCTGCTGGTCCGCCTGGAACTGCACGACGTGCGCTGACCGCCGCGCCGGGTGAGAGTGAAGGCGTCGTGGTGATCCTCCCCCGGACTCCGTCTGGGGGTATCCCCAGGGGGCCGTCCGTCGGGAGGTGTTTCCGGATGCGCGCTGTCGCGGTCAAGGCGTTCAAGGCCGAGCCCGAACTGATCCAGGTCCCCAAGCCGGACCCCGCCGAGGGCGAGGTGCTGGTGAAGGTCGAGTACGCGGCGCTCAATCCCGTCGACCGGCAGATCGCCGACGGCGCGTTCGACGGCCGGGCCGAACACGTCTTCCCGCTGGTCCTGGGCTGGGACTTCGCGGGCCGCATCGATGTCGTCGGTCCGGGCGACAGCCGGTTCGTGGTGGGTGACGCGGTCTTCGGCCAGGCGGCCCGGCCACCGGTCGGCACCGGCACGTTCGCCGAGTACGTCGCCATGCCGCAGGACGGGCCGATCGCGTTCGTCCCGGACGGGCTGTCGTTCCGTACGGCGGCACTGCTGCCGACGGCGGGCATGACCGCGGCGGAGACGCTGGCCGCCACCGGTGTGACGGCCGGCCGGTCGGTACTGGTCGTGGGCGCGGCGGGCGGGGTCGGCAGCATCCTCACCCAGCTGGCCGCCGCGCGTGAGGTGCGCGTCGTCGCGGCCGTGCGCGGCGACGGGGAGCGGCGGATGGCCGCACTGGGGGCGGACACCACGCTCGACACCACGGCCCGGGACCTCGCCGCGGCCGTGCGCGACCTCTTTCCCGACGGCGTCGACGCACTGATCGACCTCGTCTCGGACAGCCAGGCCGCCTTCGCGGCGAACGCGGCCCTCGTCCGCGCGAGCGGCACGGCCGTCACGACGCGCGGTGTCGCGGCCGGCGCGCGCCTCCCGGCCGGCGTCGAGGGCGTCGACTTCCTCCAGCGCCCGTCCACGAATCTGCTGGACACCCTGGCCGCGGCCGCCGCCGACGGCGAGCTCCAGGTCCCGCTGGGCGCCGAACTCCCCCTGGAACAGGCCCCGGACGCCCTGGTCCGGTCCGGCGGGGGCGGGGCGCGCGGCAGGACGGTCTTCACCCTCTGAGGCTCCGGGGGACCCGGTCCTGCGGAGCCGAGCAAGGGGCCTCCGGAGCCGAGCGAGGGCGCATCCGAAGCCGAGCGGGGTCCCCTCCGCAGCGGAGGGACTTGCTCCCGTACGCCTTCATGAGGCATGTCTTGACCATGGAGACCCGAGCGGGACGGCTGTCCCCACCCGAGTGGCTGCTCAACGGGCTGCGGCCGCAGTCCGCCCCCGTGCCCTGGGCGGCCGTGGCGCGGGCGGGGGTGGCACTCGCCACGCCCCTCGCCGTCGGACTCGCCCTGGGCAAGCCGGCGTACGGCGCTCTGGCGTCGATGGGCGCGCTGTCCGGTGTCATCGGCGACACCGCGTCCGCGTACCGCATGCGGATCTTCAACATCGCCGTCCCGCAGCTGTTCGGCGCGGTGGGCGTCACGCTCGGCACCCTGGTGTACGGGCGGGAGTGGCTCGCGGTGGCCGTGCTGACCCTGGTCGCGCTGGTCTCGGGAATGATCTCGTCGATCGGCGCCGTCGCCTCCGTCTCCGGGCTGCTGCTCCTGCTCAACGCGGTGGTGGGCGCGGGCCTGCCGATGCCCCGGCCGTGGTGGGTGGCGCCGCTGCTGCTGACGGTCGGCGGGCTGTTCGTGCTCGTCCTCACGCTGCTGGGCTGGCCGTTTCGCAGACGGCTGCCGGAGCGGGCCGCCGTCGCCGACACCTATCGCAGCGTCGCCGATCTGCTGGCGGCGGCGGGCACGGCGGAGTACGCGGACCGGCGCGAGGCCGTGACCGACTCCCTGAACACCTCCTACGACCTGATCCTCGCCCGCCGGGCCCGTGCCCACGGCCGGAGCCGTGCGATGGTGCGGCTGCTGGCCCAGCTCAACGTGCTCGTCCCGCTGGTGGAGGCGGCGGCCGCGGCCCATCTGCACGGCCGGGCGTCCCGGCGCCCGGAGATCGCGGAAGCGGTACGGGAGCTGGGGGACGCGGTCGCCGAGAGACGCAGCGACCCGCCCGAGCTGGTCCTGCCCGAGCCGCAGGGTCCGGCGGACCGGGCCGTCGAGGCCGCCCTGCGGCACGCCGCGGCCGTGGTGCACGAGTCCGACCCCGACCCGTACAACGTCGACGACCGGCTCGGACGGCCGGCGGAGCTGCGCATCCGTTTCCGGCGCGCGGCCCGCAGTGTGCTGCTGTCCGAACCGTCCTGGCGCTACGGGCTGCGGCTCGCGCTCTGCATCGGTCTCGCGCAGTCGCTGGTGGCGCTGGTGCCCGTGACCCGTTCGTACTGGGTCGCGCTCACCATCACCTTCGTGATGAAGCCGGACTTCGGGTCGGTCTTCTCGCGTGCGGTGCTGCGGGCGCTCGGCACGGCGGCGGGGCTGGTGGTCGCCGCGGCCGTGCTCTCCGAGGTGCCGCGCGGATGGTGGGACGTACCGGTGATCGTGGTGCTCGCCGCGCTGATCCCCGCGTTCTCCGCGAAGGGGTACGCCTTCCAGACCGCGGCCATCACGCCGGTCATCCTGCTGTTCTCGGACATCCTCAACCACCAGGGCTTCGGCCTGGTGGTGCCCCGGCTCGTGGACAGCCTCATCGGCTGCGGCATCGCGCTGGTGGCCGGCTATCTGCTGTGGCCGGAGAGCTGGCACACCCGTGTCGGCGACCGGCTGGCGGACGCGGTGGACGAGACGGCGCGGTATGTGGCGGGGGCGTTCGACGCGGCCGGTGACCGGGCGGAACGACTGCGGCAGCGCCGGCGGATCTACCGCGACCTGTCGGCCGTGCGGTCGGAGTTCCAGCGCGCGCTGACCGAACCGCCGCCGGCGGGGACGCGGGCTGCCGCCTGGTGGCCGCTGGTGGTGGCCGCCGAACGCATCGTGGACGCGACGACGGCGGCCCGGGTCCGCGTCGACCACGGCGCGAGCCCGCCGCCGCCCGCCGAGGTGACGGACGTGGTGCGGGAGCTGCGGGGCCTGGCCGAGGGCATTCGCAGCAGCGTGGTGCTGGTGGAGGTACGCACGGAGCTGAAGGGCGGCGAGGACGGCGTTCTGGCGCCGCTGCGCCAGGAGGTGATGGCGGCGAGGGCGATCGCGTCCCCGGCGCGGGGAACCTAGCGGCATGTCGTCGGGGAGCACCACGCCGGCCCGCCGCGCACCTGTCCCCCGTACGCCGACGGGACCCCGAAGCGCTACGGCTTCGGCAGACCGCCCTGAAGCCGTTCCAGTTCCCGGCGGTCCCGCTTCGTCGGGCGGCCGGCCCCGCGGTCGCGGATGGCCACCGGCGCCGTGAACTCCCGCGGCGGGGGCGGCGGGCTGTTGTCCACGTACGCCTGGACCGCCACCGGTGCGCCGACCCGCTTGCGCAGGATCGTGGAGACGACCACCACCCGCTCCCGGCCCGCGTGGAACAGCCGCAGCTGATCGCCCACGCGCAGGCCGTGCGCGGGCTTGACCCGCTCGCCGTTGACGCGGACGTGTCCCGCCTTGCAGGCCGCCGCCGCCTGGGAGCGGGTCTTCGTCAGCCGTACGGACCAGATCCAGACGTCGACCCGCACGGTCCCCTCAGCATCCATGCCCTCGACTCTACGACTCCTGCGCCGCCCGCACCGGCAGGATTTTCAACGCCTGCCAGGCGGGGACCGGGGTGGCCGACAGTGCCAGGACGACAGCCGCGCCCACGACCGTGGCGTAGATCCAGAGCGAGCCCGTCGGCAGTACCCGCCCGGCGGCGGCGTGCGCGAAGGGCACGAGCGTCGTCGCCGCGGCCAGGGTGCCGAGCAGGACGCCGATGACCGCCACCAGCAGTCCTTCGACCGTCAGCATCCTCATGACCTGCGCCTTCGTCGCGCCGGTCAGCCGTTGGAGCCCGAACTGGCGCCGCCGTGCCCCGGTCGCCGTGGCCAGGCTGTTGACCACCGAGATCGCCGTGTACGCGACGATCATGCCGACCAGCAGACAGTTGATCCACGCCTGGGTCCCGGTGTCCTCGGAGTGCGCGGCGATCAGCGCCTCCCGGTCGGCGACCGCCAGGCCAGGGGTGCGGTCGGCCAGCACGCGCAGCCCCGCGGTCATGTCCGCGCCCGGCTCGGCGCGTACCAGGATCTGCTGCGGCAGCCCGCCCGTGGTGTGCGGCGCGAGCAGTTCGGCGGACCGGCACCCCATGGCGTCACCATGCCTCGTGAGGGTGGGGGATGCCCCACCCCCGTCACCGCAGCGCGTCCGTCCGACTACGATGCGCTCGTCCTTCTTTCGCGGAGGTCTTCACTCCGGAGCGGGAACGTTTCTGACCTGTCGACACATGTCGTACGGCACAAGGGCCTTCGGAGAATCGCATGCGCAACCACTCCGGCAGAGGGCTTCGGCCCAACGCTCTCGGGACTCTCGACACCGTCGTGATGGCCGTGGCCGGCAGCGCACCGGCGTACTCGATCGCCGCCACCACCTCCGTCCTCGTCGCGACCGTCGGTCTCGCCGGCCCCGCGTCCCTGCTGTACTGCGCGATCCCGATGCTCGGCATCGTGCTCGCCTTCGGCCGGCTCGGCCGGATCGACGTCAACGCGGGCGCCAGCTACTCGTGGGTGGGCCGCACGCTCCACCCGTTCCTGGGCTTTCTGTCCGGCTGGGCGCTGGTGGTCTCCACGACGATCTTCATGGTCGCGGGCTCCCTGCCGGCCGGAGCGATGACGCTGTCGCTCGTCGACCCCGCGCTCGCGGAGAACAGACTCCTCGCCACGGCCGTCGGCGCGGCCTGGTTCCTGGCGATGCTGCTGGTCGTCCTCGGCGGGGCCCGGCTCACCGTGCGGGCCCAACTGCTGCTGTCCGGCGTGGAACTGGCGATCCTGGTGTTCTTCATCGCCGCCGCGCTGCTGCACAGCGGAGCCGCGGCCGCGTTCGACTGGTCGTGGCTGGGCTTCTCGCACTTCGACGGTCCGGCCGGCTTCGCCTCCGGGGCACTGATCGCCGCGTTCTACTACTGGGGCTGGGACGTCACCAGCAATCTCAGCGAGGAGACGCGCGACAGCCGCCGCACCGCCGGGCTCGCCGCGCTCATCGGCGTCGGCGTGGTCTTCCTCCTCTTCGAGGCGTTCACCATCGCCGTGAACGTCATCCTCACCGCCGAGGACATCCGGGCCGGCGGAGCGGGCGTACTGGCCGTGCTCGGTGACGCGATCTGGCCCGGCGCCGGCGGCAAACTGCTCGTCGTCGCCGTGCTGTTGTCGACCGTCGCCACCCTGGAGACCACACTGATCCAGGTGACGCGCTCGTTGTTCGCGATGGGCCGTGACCGCACCATGCCCGCCGCGCTGGGCACGGTCCACCGGAAGTGGAACACCCCGTGGGTCGCGGTCGCCGTCGTCGGGACGGTGGCGCTCGTGATGTTCGCCGCGTCGACGGCGCTCGGCTCGGTCGGCGACGTCCTCCAGGCGGCCGTCGCCGCGATCGGTGTGCAGATCGCCTTCTACTACGGGCTCGCCGGGATCGCCGCGGTCGTCGCCTACCGGGGCACCCTGCTCACGTCCGTACGCGACTTCGTGCTCGGCGGCGTCTGGCCGCTGCTCGGGGCACTGTTCATGCTGTGGGTGCTCGTCGAGGCGCTGGGCGAGCTGAGCGCGGCATCGGTCGCGATCGGTGTCGGCGGTCTCGCGGCCGGACTGGTGCCGATGATCCACTACTGGCGCCGGGGGAGTTCGTACTACCGCCCCGCCCGCCTCGACGCGACGCTCTCCCTGGCGGCGGATCAGGGCCGCACGGACTCCTCCCGCGACACCGACTACGCCAACAGGTCGCTGGCCACGGAGTTCTGAGGGACGTGCCGCAGCCTCCACGCCGTCGCTTCGCACCGGACTTCGACCCCGCCTTCGGAGACCGGGCGCTGGCCGGTGCCCTGCACGACATCGTCATCGGACGCTGGCAGGGGGTACGGGACCTGCTGCGGGACACGGGTGACAACTGGGCCCTGCGGACGCACCGGGTGCGGCTGCTGTCCCACGCGGCGGCCGGCCGGGCCGCCGTCGAGGCGTGGAGTGCCGCCGAGCCGCACAGCGCGGACGCGGCGGTGCTGCGGGCGGCGACCGAGGTCGTCCGCGTCTTCCACCGCGCGATCGAGGCGGGCCGGCGTACCGGCCTCGACCGGGCACGGCTCGACGCGGCGGTGCTGGCCTGTCTGGCCGCGGCCGACGCGCATCCGTCGGACCCCATGCCGTGGGTGTCGCTGCTGACGACCGCGCGGCTGTACGGCACCGGGGTCTCACGGCGTGAACTGCGGCGCTGGTTCGACGAGTTGCGCCGCCGCGACGCCGACAACATCGAGGGCCACACCCAGCTGCTGCGCTACTGGTCGGCGCGCTGGCACGGGACGCACGGCGCCATGTACGACTTCGCCAGGGACGTGGCGGGCGCGGCCCCGCCCGGATCACCGCTGCCGGTCCTGGTGCAGATCGCCCGGGTCGAGGAGTACCGCCATCTCACCGAGGACGCCACGGGCCGTGTGCCCGTGAAGGACTTCGGCCGCCACTGGCACCACGAGCTCGCGGTGGCCGAGGTGCGGCGCACCTGGGAGCGCTGGATACTCGCCCGGCCGCCGGGGCCCGCCGCCCCCGAGGAGGTCGGCGAACTCAACCACCTGGCGCACGCGGCCTGCTACGCCGGGATGCCCGAGGAGGCACGGCAGCTGTTCGCGCTGCTGGGCGGGCGGGCCGCGCGGGTGCCGTGGCAGTACACCGGTGACGCGGCCGAGGAGTTCACGAGGTGGCACGCACAGGTGCGCGCCACCTCGTGATCACACTGCCGGAGTCCCGGATCAGACGCCGATGTCTCCGCCGTCCTTGCGCCACACGGCCACGACCGACGGGCGGACGATCTTGCCCGGTCCGTCCGGCCACGCGCTCGCCGGCTTCTCGACCGACGCACCGTCGACCTCGCCCGGGTGCTGCACCGCGACGAGCACCCGGCGGTCCTGGATGAGGGGACCGCAGGTCTCGGCGCCGATCGGCACGGTCAGGAACTGCTTGAGCTCACCGCGGCGCTCGCCCTGGGTCGCGACGCCGAACAGGCCGTCGTGCGAGCCGAGCTGGTTGCCGTCCGTGGAGATCCACAGGTTGCCGTGCGGGTCGAAGGCCACGTTGTCCGGGCAGGAGATCGGGCTGACCTTGTTCTTCGGGAAGCCCGCGAAGTACGTGGCCGGGTCCTCCGGGTCGCCCGCTACCAGGAACAGCCGCCAGGCGAACCCGTCGCCCGCCGGGTCGTCCCAGTTCTCGGCGAGTTCCAGGATCTGGCCGTGCTTGTTGGCGTTGCGCGGGTTGGCCTCGTCGGCGCCCGCCTTGCCGGCCTTGCCGCGGTCGGTGTTGTTCGTCAGCGCGACGTAGACGCGGCCGGTGCGCGGGGACGGCTCGACGTCCTCGGGGCGGTCCATCTTGGTGGCGCCGACCTTGTCGCCCGCGAGACGGGTGAAGACGTACACCTCGTCGGCGGTCATGCCCTCGACGTGCGAGGTGTCGCCGGTGGCGAGCGGGATCCACTGGCCGCTGCCGTCGAACTCGCCGTCGTTCGGGAGCTTGCCGGTGCCGTCGATCTGCGACGCGGGGGAGTCCCCGGTCAGCTTGGCGACGTAGAGGGTTCCCTCGTCGAGCAGCGTGCGGTTGTGCTCGCGCGCGGCACGGGAGTTGCCCTTCTTCATCCGCTTCGACGAGACGAACTTGTAGAAGTAGTCGAAGCGCTCGTCGTCGCCCATGTAGACCACGGGGCGGCCGTCTGCGGTCAGCCGCGGCTGGGCGGCCTCGTGCTTGAAGCGGCCGAGCGCGGTGCGCTTGCGGGGCGTGAAGTCGGGGTCGTACGGGTCGAGCTCGACGACCCAGCCGAAGCGGTGGACCTCGTTCGGCTCCTGCTTGAGGTCGAAGCGCTTGTCGAACCGCTCCCACTTGCGCTCGGTGGCGGCGGTGCCGACGCCGTAGCGCTTGTCGGTGTCGCTGGAGCCGTTGGCGAAGTACTGGTTGAAGTTCTCCTCGCCGTGCAGCGTGGTGCCCCACGGGGTGGTGCCGCCTGCGCAGTTGTTGAGCGTGCCCAGCACCTTGGTGCCCGAGGGGTCCACCGACGTCTTCAGCAGCGCGCTGCCCGCGGCCGGTCCGGTGACCTTGAACTCGCTGGTGGTGTGCAGGCGGCGGTTGAGGTGGTGCCGGGTGACGGGGGTGAGGCGGCCCGACGTCCGCTCGCCCTCGACGACGACGACCGACAGACCGTGCGCGGCCCAGGCGATCTCGACCTGTTCGCGGGTCGGGTTGGCCGGGTCGTAGCCGCGGAACATCAGGATCTCGTCGGTGTACTCGTGGTTCGCGACGAGGATCTGACGGTTGCGCTCGTCCAGGGGGAGCAGGCTCAGGAAGTCGTTGTTGTAACCGAACTGCCCGGCCTGCGCCTTGGCGGTCTGCTTGTCCGGGTTGAAGGCGGGGGCGCCGCGGAGGATCGGCTCACCCCACCGGATGACGACGTTCTGGGAGTGGCCGGCCGGGACGGTGACCTTGTCGTCCTTGTTGGGGGCGACCGGGGCGAAGCGCAGACCGCGCGCGCCGTCGGGCCTGCCGCCGGTGCCCGGGGTACCGGCGGGCGCTGCGGAAGCCTGGTCGTCGAGCCCGATGACGGCACCGGTACCAGCGGCAGCGGCGACCGTCACCACGGCGGCGGCACGCATCATGGATCGTCTCGACAGGGCGCTCGCTATGACGTCGCCGACGTACTCGTTGTCGCTGGTGTTCGGCACTTCGTGGAAACAGGCGTCGCCGCAGCGGTAGCGGCAGGTGAGGGCGGAACGTCCGCCGGCGTGCGGCTTGGTGGTCAACAACGGCAGCAGTTTGCGCACTTCGTCCTCCTACGGCGCACCCCGCGCCGACAGCGTGTCGGAAAAAGATCCGGCTGCGACATTAGGGGCGGTCATGTGCAAGGTGGCAGCTACGAGGTGAACGATGGATGAATCCGGGGCTGCTTGTGCGGGCGGACGGGCGTTCGCCAACGGCCCGGCGCCGGGTCCCCCGCCCCTGCCGGGCTCCCGGCGGGACGGCGGCTAACCTTACGTGTCCGCCCTGGCCAGGACACACCTTGGACACCCCGGCCCATGTGCGGACATTCATCGCACTCAACTCATGCGAAAGGCCTCGCACATGGGCATTCGGAGCTTGCTGCGCAAGGTATTCGGTCGCGACCGGTCGGAGCCCACCGAGTCGACGGCAGCATCCGTCCCGCCCCAGTCGGAACGCACGGAGACCGCCACGACGACCGCGCCGTCATCGGCGACGGTGCCGGCCCCGACTCCGGCGGACAGAGCGGCGGACCTGGTCTCGGCGGCGTTCGACAAGGCGGCCCCCAAGGGCCGGAAGAAGTCGGTCCCGCAACAGGCGAGGACGGAACCGGAGCCGGCGTCGGCGAAGCCGGAGTCCGCGGCGCCCGCGTCCGAGGCCGACGCGGCCCCGGCGCCTGCGGAGTCGGCGAAGACGGAGGAGCCTGCGGCGTCCGCGGCCGCGCCCGTTGAGGCCGAGACCCCGGCGAAGCCGGAAGCCGCCGAAGAGGCCGCCACCGCGAAGTCGGAGGCACCCGAGGCGAAGCCGGAAGCACCCGCGGCCGAGCCCGCCGTCGAGCCCGCCGCCGAGCCGAAGGCCGAGAAGCCCCAGGCCCCCGCCGCGTCGGCCGCCACCAAGGCCGAGGCGAAGCCGAAGGCCGACGCCCCGGCGAAGAAGGCAGCCGCCGAAGAGGCCGCCGCCACCGCGAAGTCGGAGGCACCCGCCGAGCCCGAGGCCGAGAAGGCTCCGGCCGCCGCCACGTCGGCCGCCACCAAGGCCGAGGCGAAGCCGAAGGCCAAGGCTCCCGCGAAGTCGGAGGCCCCCGAGGCGAAGCCGGAAACTCCCCCGGCCGAGCCCGCCGCCGAGCCGAAGGCCGAGAAGCCCCAGGCCCCCGCCACGTCGGCCGCCACCAAGGCCGAGGCGAAGCCGAAGGCCGACGCCCCGGCGAAGAAGGAAGCCGCCGAAGTGCCCGCCGCCACCGCGAAGTCGGAGGCACCCGCCGAGCCCGAGGCCGAGAAGGCTCCGGCCACCGCCGCGGGCACGGCCGAGCAGCCCGCCGCCGAGGCGAAGGTGGAGACCCCCGCGGCCACGCCCCGGAAGGCCGCCGCCAAGAAGGCCCCGGCGAAGAAGGCTCCGGCCAAGAAGGCCCCGGCCAAGACCGCTGCCGCTCCCGCCACGGTGGAGGCCGACGCCGGCGACAAGCCCGCCGCCAAGGCGGCCACCAAGGCCGCCGCCACCAAGGCCGCCGCGACCAAGAAGTCCGCCCCCGCCAAGCGCGCCACCACCAAGGCCACCTCGGCGCCCGAGCCCGCCGCCCCCGCGCCGGCCGAGACGACTGCCGGTGCCACCGCCTCCCTCGGTGCCCGTCGCGACGCCGCCCGCGCCGCCCTCGCCGACGCCGGACTCTCCTCCGCCCGTGCCCGCGTCTATCTCGTCCTCGACCGGTCCGGTTCCATGCGGCCGTACTTCAAGGACGGCAGCGCCCAGCACCTCGGTGAGCAGGCTCTCGCTCTCGCCGCCGAGTTGGACGCGGACGCGGGCGTCGGGGTCGTGTTCTTCTCGACCGAGATCGACGGGACCGGGGAGCTCACCCTCGACTCGTACGAGGGCCGTATCGACGAACTGCACGACTCCCTCGGGCGCATGGGGCGGACCAACTACCACCTCGCCGTCGAGGAGGTGCTCGCCCTGCACGCCAAGGCCGGTACCGACGCCCCCGCGTTCGTGATCTTCCAGACGGACGGCGCTCCCGAGTCCAAGACGGCCGCCACCGACGCGCTGGCCGCGGCGGCCGGCAAGAAGGTGTTCTGGCAGTTCGTCGCCTTCGGCGAGCACGACGCGAAGGCGTTCGACTACCTCCGCAAGCTGTCCGTCGACAACGCCGGGTTCTTCCACGCGGGCCCGGCCCCGCGCGACCTGTCGGACGCCGAGGTGTTCGGCGGACTGCTGAAGACCTGGAAGCCCTAGCGGGCCCTGCCAGGCAGCGTCACGGTGACGGCCAGCCCGCCCTCGGGCCCGGGCTCGGCCGTCACCGTGCCGCCGTGCGCCTGCGCGATCGTGCGGACGATCGAGAGACCGAGGCCCGCCCCGGGCCCCATCCGGTCCCGCCCCTCACCTCGCCGGAACGGCTCGAACAGCGCCGCGATCTCCTCCGCGGGGACGACCGGACCGGTGTTGACGACGGTGAACACACCGCCGGACACCGCGACATCCACCGTACCGTCCGGGATGTTGTGGTCGACCGCGTTCGCCACCAGATTGCGCACCAGCTGCGCCAGCAGCAGCCGGTTGCCGCGCACCACCGCGCCCCGCGCCACCCGCGCCGTCACGTCGTGGCGCGCGGCCTCCTCCACGACGACCTCGCCGAGGTCGACGTCCTCGCGTTCCGCCAGTCCCCGTTCGCTGCGCGCCAGGACCAGCAGACCCTCGATGAGGCGTTCGCTGCGCCGGTTGCTGTCGAGCAACACCCGCTTGGTCGCGGCCAGTTCCTCCGGGGTGGCGCCCGCGTCCAGGCCCACCTGGATCGCGGTGCGCTGGGTGGCCAGCGGCGTACGCAGCTCGTGCGAGGCGTTCGCGATGAACCGCCGCTGACTGTCGAACGCCTTCTCCAGCCGGGCCAGCAGTGAGTCCAGCGTGTCGCCGAGCTCCTTGAGCTCGTCGTCGGGGCCGCTCGCGCCGATCCTTCCCCAGCCCCCGCCCGGCGGGACCTCCGGCAGCGCCCGCTCCGAGAGGGTCCGTGCCTTCGCCGTCATGGCGTGCACGGGCCGCAGCACCCGCCCGGCGGTCCACCACCCCACCACGACCGCGCAGAGCGCCGTCGCCAGCAGGGCGAACACCGACCAGATCAGCATCTGCCGCCCCGCCTCGGCCTGGACGCTCCCGGTCAGCTGCACCACGGTCGCGCCCCGCACGTCCCGCACCGGCAGTTCCGGCAGGGCGCGCGCCCTGATGGCGGTCACCTTGTCATCCGTACCGGCGCGCGAGAGGACGTTGACGATGCCGAGCAGACAGGCGCCGAGGACCAGGAAGACGCCTCCGTAGACGAGGGCGATCCGGGTCCGGATCGTCGAGCCGGGCCCCAGTCCGTCGCGGCTCACAGGGCGTACCCCACACCCTGGGCCGTACGGATCAGCGCGGGCTCCCCCAGCTTCGACCGCAGCTTGCTCATACAGACCCGGACCGCGCCGGTGAAGGGATCGGCGTGCGCGTCCCACGCCCGCTCCAGCAGTTCCTCCGCCGAGACCGGCGCCCCGTCCGCCTCCAGCAGGATCTGGAGCACCGAGAACTCCTTCGGGGAGAGGTCCAGCTCCCGGCCGTCGCGCTCGGCCGTGCGCCGGACCGTGTCCAGCCGGACGCCCTGGCGCTCCAGCAGCGGCGGCACCGGCCGTGCGCTGCGCCGGCGCAGCGCACGGACCCGGGAGACCAGCTCGGGGAACTCGAAGGGCTTGCCCAGATAGTCGTCCGCCCCGAGGTCGAGCCCCTCCACCCGGTCCTCCACGGACGAGGCGGCGGTCAGCATCAGGATGCGGGTGCGGGCGGCGGAGGCGACCAGTTCGCGGGCCACCTCGTCGCCGTGCACCCGCGGCAGGTCGCGGTCGAGGACGACGACGTCGTAGTCGTGCAGTCCGAGGTGGGCGAGGGCCGCGTCCCCGGTGTGGACGGTGTCGACGGCGAATCCGGCCCGCCGCAGCCCCGTGGCGACCAGTTCTGCCAGAACCTGTTCGTCCTCGGCGACCAGTACCCGCATGTTGTCCTCCCCCTGCACAGTCCGCGCCGCCTCTCCCCCCAGGATGCGTCTTTTTACGGCACAGGATGTTTCGCTGACGTCTCCGTGCCGGTGGCCGGGGTTTATCGGGGTGAGGTGACCTTCCGGGGGCCGTTAGGATTTCGACCATGGCGGCCACTGGATCCGAGAAGCAGGGGGCGAAGGCGTACTACGTCACGACCCCCATCTACTACGTCAACGACGCTCCTCACCTGGGCCACGCCTATACGACCGTCGCAGGCGACGTGCTCACCCGCTGGCACCGCCAGCGCGGTGAGAAGGTGTGGTACCTCACCGGCACGGACGAGCACGGTCAGAAGATCATGCGCACTGCCGAGGCGAACGGCGTCACGCCCCAGGAGTGGTGCGACAAGCTCGTGGAAGAGGCCTGGAAGCCTCTCTGGGAGCACCTGAACATCGCGAACGACGACTTCATCCGGACGACGGAGAAGCGGCACACGGACCGTGTGCAGGAGTTCGTGCAGGACCTGTACGACAAGGGCGAGATCTACAAGGGCGGCTACGAGGGCCCGTACTGCGTGGGCTGCGAGGAGTACAAGCTCCCCGGCGACCTGATCGACGGCGAGGGCGAGTTCGCCGGGCAGAAGCTCTGCTCGATCCACAAGACGCCGGTGGAACTCCTCAAGGAGGAGAACTACTTCTTCAAGCTCAGCGAGTACGGTCCGAAGCTGCTGGAGCTCTACGAGGCCGACCCCGGCTTCATCCAGCCCGAGTCGGCCCGCAACGAAGTCATGAACTTCGTCAAGCAGGGCCTCCAGGACCTGTCGATCTCCCGGTCGACGTTCGACTGGGGCGTGAAGGTGCCGTGGGACGACAAGCACGTGATCTACGTGTGGATCGACGCGCTCCTCAACTACGCGACCGCGGTCGGCTACAACGAGAACCCGGCGAAGTTCGAGGAGACCTTCCCGGCGAACGTGCACCTGGTCGGCAAGGACATCCTGCGGTTCCACGCGATCATCTGGCCCGCGATGCTGATGGCGAACGGCCTGCCGGTGCCCGGCAAGGTCGCGGCCAACGGCTGGCTGATGGTCGGCGGCGAGAAGATGTCGAAGTCGAACCTGACCGGCATCAAGCCGCAGGACCTGACCTCGCACTTCGGCGTGGACGCGTACCGCTGGTACTTCCTGCGCGCGATCGCGTTCGGCCAGGACGGCTCGTTCTCCTGGGAGGACTTCACCGCCCGGTACACCAGCGAGCTCGCCAACGACTACGGCAACCTCGCGTCCCGTGTCGCGGCGATGGTCGGCAAGTACTTCGGCGGCACGCTGCCGGAGGCCACGGCGTCCGGCGAGGCCGAGAAGGCGGTCCAGGAGGGTCTGGCCCGTGCGGTCGCCGAGGCCGACCGCAAGATCGGCGACGAGCTGGACTTCCAGGGCGGCATCCTGTCGGTCTTCGAGTTCGTGAAGCAGGTCAACGGCTACATCACCGAGCAGGAGCCCTGGAAGGTCGCCAAGGACACCTCGCCCGAGGGCCAGGCACGTCTCGCGACGATCCTCTACACGGCGGCGGAGTCGCTGCGCGCGGTCGCCGTCCTGCTGAACCCGGTCATGCCTCAGACGTCGCAGGCGCTGTGGGACTCCCTGGGCGCGGAGCCCGGTCTCGGCGCTCTGGCGGACCAGCGTGTCCAGCAGGCGGGCGAGTGGGGCGGGCTGCCGGTCGGCGCGACGGTCACCAAGGGCGCGGTGCTGTTCCCGCGCCTGGAGGAGAAGCCGGCGTAACGCCGTCGCGCACCTCGACACCGCTGAGCCCCGGCACCGCCGGGGCTCAGCGCGTTCCGTCCCCTCCCACGGGTCCCACGGGTTCAGCGGGCCAGGGATTCGGCGGGTCCCATCACCACGACCGGCCGCCGGTCGGGGTCGAGCTTCTTCAGGAGCTCCTTCATCCGTCCGCGCGGAAGCGACACACACCCCTGTGTCGCGCCTCCGTGGTCCACGTGGATCCAGATCCCGCCGCCCTTGGACGAGCCGAGCGGCCGGGTCCAGTCCAGCGGGGTCGTGCCGGGCTTGCGGTTGTAGTTGATCGCCACCACATAGTCGAACGCCCCGGTCAGCGGCTCACCGTCGAAGTTCGTGCCGCGCGCGGTGAACCCCGGCCCCCGGTCGTAGGGCAGCGCCGTGCCCGGGTCCGGCAGCCGGCCGCCCGCGTCCGTGAGGCCGAAGACGCCGATCGGTGACCGCAGATCGTTCTGGCGGTGGTCCTCCGTCCAGCCGCGCAGCGCGTTGTGTGCCGGCCAGGGACCGGCGACGGCCTGCCAGCCTCGGGCGTCGTCACGCTCGTAGAGGGTGGCGACGGCACGGTTGGCGTCGCGGGCGCCGCCGGTGACCACGAGTGCCTGGCGGGACGCCGTGCCGATCCGGGCGCGGGTCGACGGTCCGATGCCGGGTATCTCCTTCGGCCGTGCGCTCAACGGCTCGGCCACCCCCGCTCGGCCGCCCTTGGTGTCGGTGACGGCGGAGGCGTCCGCGGAAGGAGGCGCCCCCGCGGTGACGCCCGCACCACAGCCGGTGAGCACCAGAGAGGCCGCGAGCGCCACTGCCGGGATCACTCCGGTCCGCAGGGGCATGTACGGGCCTTTCATTCCGGGATCTTCGGCTGCTGTGTCGCGGGCAGGGTGCCGAAGGGCGTCGGTGTGGGCGCGGGGGAGGCCGTCACGCCGCCGAACCGCATGCCGGCCACGATGCGCCGGGCTTCGTCCACCGTTCCCCGGGGTGTGCCGGTGGCGACGCAGAGGGTGACCAGAAGCCCTGCGTCGGGGTCCGGTACGCCGCCGACCAGTGTGCTGTAGGACGTCCGACCGCCGATCTTGCGGCAGGCGGGCGTCACGGTGACCGTGTCGTACAGCTCCGCCGGCTGTCTGGCCTTGGTCCCGAAGCCGGCGCCGCGCTCCATCGTCAGGGTAAGCAACACACCGCCGGGCCGCAGAACCTCCAGCGGCAGGCAGCCCCGGACGGCCTTGTCCGGGCAGGCCCGGCCGACCGCGCCGGGCAACTGGTTGCCGGCGAAGCCCTGCGCCGCCGACTTGAACTCGGGCGTCTCCGGAACCGCCAGCGCCCGCCACCGCTCGGGAAGCCGCAGGGTCAGCGCGGAGAGCTCGGGAAAGGTCACGGCGGTCTCCGGCGCCGCCTTCTGCGCCGCCCTCCCCGAAGGCATCGGTGCGGCGGGGGTCACCTGCCGGGTGCCGTCGTCGCGCAGGAGATCCGGCGCCAGCGTCCCGGCGAGCACGACAGCGGTGACGGCGACCGCGGTGGCGCCCCCGGTCCGGCGCATGCGCCGGCGGCGGGCCATGCGTTCGCGTACCTGCTGGAGCCGTCCCTCGGGGGCGGGCAGCTTGGGTGTCGCGCGCTCCAGCAGGACGCGGAGCTCCTGCTCGGCGTACTCGCTCTGGTCGCCCTCACGGTCGGGCACGACGCTCACCGCCTTCCACGACGGCCGCGGGCAGCAGCGCCCGCAGGGTGCGCAGGGCCTTCGCGGACTGGCTCTTGACGGTGCCCGGGGCGCAGCCGAGCGTGGCCGCGGTCTCCTCGACGCTCAGATCCTCGAAGTAGCGCAGGACCACCACCGCCCGCTGACGCACCGGCAGCAGGCGTACGGCCGCGGCGAGCGACTGCTCCAGGTCGACCCCGGCGTACGCGTCCCACTGCGCGGCCGTGTCGGGGAGCACCCCGTGCGGCACCTCGCCCCGCCAGCGCCGGCGCCACCAGGAGGCATGGGTGTGCACCAGCGCCTTGCGTATGTACGCCTCCGGATGGTCCGCCGCGATTCTGTGCCAGCGCGGCCACACCTTGGCCAGCACGGTCTGCAACAGGTCCTCGGCGAGATGGGCGTCGCCGGTCAGCAGCCAGGCCATGCGCAGCAGTCGCGGGCCGCGGGCGGCGACGAACTCCTCGAAGTCGCCGTCGTCGCTCTCGGAGCCCATCGCACCGCCACCGTCCTTGCGTTCGGTCGTCCACGTCAGATGAACGCGCCGGGGTGCCGATCGGGTTGCCCGGCAGTGCCGCTCGTCGGAACGCCCTGCGAGCAGTGCGCCCCGCCGTGTCCGGCGGTGCCGGCGACGGCGAAGGCCCCGCCCCGATTCACCCGGTGCGGGGCCTTCGCTTCAGCGCTGCGTGTCCGGCTACTCGCCGGGCTTGACGGCCGGCTTGCGGATCTGGAGGTGCAGTTCCCGCAGCCGCGACTCGTCCAGCTCGGTCGGCGCGCCCATCATCAGGTCCTGCGCGTTGCCGTTGAGCGGGAAGGCGATCGTCTCGCGGATGTTGGGCTCGTCGGCCAGCAGCATCACGATGCGGTCGACACCCGGGGCGATACCGCCGTGCGGCGGGGCGCCGAGGCGGAACGCCTTCAGCATGCCCTTGAACTCGTGCTCCACGGTCTCGCGGTCGTAACCGGCGATCTCGAAGGCCTTCAGCATGACCTCGGGCTCGTGGTTCCGGATGGCGCCGGAGGAGAGCTCGATGCCGTTGCAGACGATGTCGTACTGCCAGGCGAGGATGTCGAGCGGGTCCTTCTCCTCCAGGTCCTTCATGCCGCCCTGCGGCATCGAGAAGGGGTTGTGGGAGAAGTCGACCTTGCCGGTCTCCTCGTCCTTCTCGTACATCGGGAAGTCGACGATCCAGCAGAACCGGAAGACGTTCTCCTCGAAGTGGCCGGCGCGCTTGGCGGCCTCGACGCGGACCGCGCCCATGATCTTGGAGACCTCGTCGAAGTCGCCGGCGCCGAAGAAGACGGCGTGGCCGGCCTCCAGGCCGAGGCGCTCGGTGAGGACCTTGACGTCGTCCTCGGTGAGGAACTTGGCGATCGGGCCGGACAGCGAGCCGTCCTCGCCCACGCGGACCCAGGCGAGGCCCTTGGCGCCGTGCTCGACCGCGTACTCGCCGAGGCCGTCGAAGAACTTCCGCGACTGGCCGGCCACGTCCGGCACCGGCAGGGCGCGCACGTGCTTGCCGGCGAAGGCCTTGAAGTCCGAGCCCGCGAAGACGTCGGTGATGTCGACCAGTTCGAGCTGCGCGCGCAGGTCGGGCTTGTCGTTGCCGTACTTGAGCATCGACTCGCGGAACGGGATGCGCGGGAACGGCGAGGTGACGTGCCGGCCGCCGCCGAACTCCTCGAAGAGCTCGGTCATCAGCTTCTCGATCGGCTGGAAGACGTCCTCCTGCTCGACGAAGCTCATCTCCAGGTCGAGCTGGTAGAACTCGCCGGGCGAGCGGTCGGCGCGGGCGTCCTCGTCGCGGAAGCACGGCGCGATCTGGAAGTAGCGGTCGAAGCCGGAGACCATCAGCAGCTGCTTGAACTGCTGCGGCGCCTGCGGCAGCGCGTAGAACCGGCCGGGGTGCAGCCGGGAGGGCACCACGAAGTCCCGTGCGCCCTCGGGGGAGGTCGCGGTCAGGATCGGGGTCGCCATCTCGTTGAAGCCGAGGGCCACCATCTTCTGGCGGATCGAGGCGATGACGGCGGAGCGCAGCATGATGTTGCGGTGCATGCGCTCGCGGCGCAGGTCGAGGAAGCGGTACTCCAGGCGCCGCTCCTCGTTGACGCCGTCGTCGGCGTTGATCGTGAACGGGATCTGCTGGGCCGCGCCCAGCACCTCCACCTCGGAGACCTCGATCTCGACCTCACCGGTCGGCAGGTCGGGGTTGACGTTGTCGGCGCCGCGCGCGGAGACCTTGCCGTCGACACGGACGACGGTCTCCTTGGTGAGCTTCGACAGCGCCTCGTTGGCCGGGGTGCCGGGGCGGGCGACGAGCTGCGTGATGCCGTAGTGGTCGCGCAGATCGATGAAGAGGATGCCGCCCAGGTCTCGGCGATTGTGCAGCCAGCCGCTCAGCCGGACGTCGGCTCCGACGTCAGAGGCGCGGAGCTCGCCGCAGGTGTGGGACCTGTACCGATGCATCGTCGTTCATCCAGTCTTAGCGATTGGGGGTGGCCGGGCCCGTCAAGGTTACCGCCCGGCCCCCCTTGGCCTCATTGGCATATACATGTCCCGCTTGGACTCCCCTCTCGCTCCCCTGCCGCGCCGGATCGCCGGGCCGTCCGGCCCCCGCCCCCCGGGAAGTCATCGGACCGAAGATCGGAATAAAGTGAGGCAATGCGCACCGAGGACGTCCTGGCCGCGATCGCGACCGGCCTGTGGCGGTGGGACAACGCATCCGGGACCGTCACCCTCGACGCGGAGGCCGCCCGGCTGCTCGAGCTGCCCGCCGAATCCGGTACGTATCCCGAGGGCACCGTGCGCTCCCGGTTCCACCCCGTCGACTGGAACGAGATCAACGGCGTCGTCAGCCTCGCCATCGCCGAGGGGACGCTCGCCGAGGGCCGGCTGCGGATCGTCGACGAGGCCGGACGGGTGCTCCGTACCGTCCGCAGCCGCTCCAGGCCCATCGCCCAGGAGGGCGGCTACCTGCTGATCGGCATGCTCCAGGAGGTCGCCGAACCGGCGGAGGGCACCTCCGCCCAGACCGCCATCACCGGCGACTGGCGGCGCTCCCGCGAGGCGTTCCTGCTGGACGCGGGGCGCGCGCTGGCGGAGGCCCGCTCCACCGCCGAGGTCCTGCGGGTCGCGGCGTCCCTGTCCATGCCGGGCTTCTCGCCGGACGGTCTCGCGGTCTTCGGTGTCGCGGGCGAACGGCTCACGATCATCGGCCACCACGGGCACCAGACGGACGACGACCGCCCCTTCCTCGACATGTCGGTGGACACGGACTACCCGGCGGCCGAGGTGGTGCGCACGGGCCGGGCCGCGTACCTGCCCACACCGGAGGAGTACCGCCGCCGCTACCCCTCCACCTGGCCGCTCGCCGAGCGCTTCGGCCGCCAGTCCTGGGCGTTCCTGCCGCTGATCGTCGCCGGGCGCACGATCGGCGCCTGGATGGCGGCGTTCAAGCACCGGGTGGCCTTCACCCCCGACGAGCGGTCCGTGCTGACCACCGTCGCGCGGATGCTGGCGCAGGCGCTCGCCCGCGCGGGCGTCGCCGACTCGGAGCGCGAGCTGTCGCTGGGCCTCCAGCGTTCGATGATGCCGGTGCTCGGGCCCGCGATCCCCGGGATGTCGGTGGCCGCCCGGTATGTGCCGACCGGCGGCGGCCTCCAGGTCGGCGGCGACTGGTACGACATGATCCCGCTGCCGTCGGGCCGGATGGCGCTGGTGATCGGCGACGTCCAGGGGCACGATGTGCGCGCCGCCGGTCTGATGGGCCAGCTGCGGATCGCGCTGCGCGCCTACGCCTCCGAGGGTCACCGGCCGGACGCGGTGCTCTCCCGGGCCTCCCGCTTTCTGCACGGCATCACCGACACCTACGACGAGGGCGACCACTGCAGCCCGCGGTTCGCCACCTGCCTCTACCTGGAGGCCGATCCGGCGAGCGGGCGCATCGAGATCGCCCGCGCCGGCCACCCGGAACCGGCCGTCAGGATGGCCGACGGCACGGTGCTGACGCGGCCCACGGACGGCGGGCTGCCGCTGGGCATCGATCCGGACACCTACTACCCGACGACCAGCTTCACGCTGGAGGCCGGCGAGACGATGATGATCTGCACCGACGGGCTCATCGAGACCGGCGGGCACGATCTGGACACCGGGTGGGCCCGGCTGCGCGCGGTCCTGGAGAGCGACGACGGCGGTTCGCTGGAGGAGCTCGCCGACCGATTGGTCCAGGCGGTCCACGGCCCCGGCTCGCACTACACCACCGGCCCGCTCGCCGACCGGCGCGAGGACGACATCGCCGTCCTGCTGATCTCCCGCGACGGATCGCCCGAACGCGAGGCCGCGCGGCGCACCGCGATGAGCGTGGCGCAGGCGGAGCCCGAGCTGATCGCGGTGGCCCGGCAGCAGTTGCGGGAGATGCTGCACGACTGGGCGGACGCGGAGCAGGTCGACTCCGCGGTGCTGATGCTCTCGGAGATGATGACCAATGTGCTCGTCCACACGGACGGGAACGCCCTGCTCCTCGCGGAGGTCGTCGGCCGCGACAGCACCCGGCAACTGCGCGTGGAGGTCACCGACTCCAGCGACGAACTGCCGCACAAGCGCCGCCCCGGCGAACTGGCCTCCTCCGGGCGGGGCCTGCTGCTGATGGAGATGCTCGCGGACGCGTGGGGGGTGAACCCGCGGGGCGAGGGGAAGTCGATCTGGTTCGAGCTCTACGAGTCCCCGGCGCCGGGCGAGGTGCCGCCCGCCGGGCCCGAGCCCGAGGCCGCGTAGCGGGTGCGCAGTTCGCCGATCACACCGAACACGGCGGCCGTGACCGGGACGGCGAGCAGCATCCCGAGGATGCCGGCCACCCCCGCTCCCGCGGTGATCGCCAGCATGACGACGGCCGGGTGCATCTGCACCGTACGGCTCTGGATGACGGGCTGGAGCACATGGCCCTCCAGCACCTGGACGGCCAGCACCACCCCGAGCGCCCACAGCGCGATCACGAAACCGCGGTCGGCGAGCGCCACGAGCACGGCGACCGTGCCGGAGAGGAAGGCCCCGAGGTACGGGATGTAGGCCCCGACGAAGACGAGGGCGCCGAGGCCCATGGCCCCCGGCACCCGCAGGATCAGCAGTCCGACGGTGATGCACAGCGCGTCGATCAGCGCGATGAACGTGGTGCCCCGCATGAAGCCCTCGACGGCCTCGAAGGCCCGCCGCCCCATGGCCTCGGCGGCGTCTCCGCTCGATCCGGGCACCAGGGAGCGCACCAGTCCGACGGCCTTGTGGGAGTCCCGCAGGAAGAAGAAGATCAGCAGCAGGGCCAGGACGGCGGTGGCGATCAGTTCGGCCACCACGCCCAGTCCGCTGATGACGCCGGACGCGGCGGTGCTGCCGAACTTCCCCAGCAGCTCCCGGGCGTTGGAGGCGAGATCGTCGAGCGATGTCCCGGCGGACCCGAGAAGGCCGGAGAGGTCCCTGGCCGCCTGCCGGACCGAGGCCACGATCTGGTCGCCGGTCTCGATCAGCGCGTTGACGACGATGTACCCGGCGCCGCCGACGACGGCGACCACGGCGGCACAGGTCAGCCCGGCGGCCAGCGAGCGGTGCATCTTCATCCGGATCAGCCGCCGGTGCAGCGGCCCGAGCAGGGCGGTTCCGAGCAGGGCGAGCAGGACCGGGGTGACGGCGGCCTGGAAGGTGCTGATCAGCCAGATCAGGACTGCGCCGACCCCCGCCACGAGGAGCGCGACCACGCACCAGGCGGTGACGCGCCGCACGGGCTCGGGCAGAAGGGTCAGCACGCCCCCACCCGATCACAGCCGGACGGCCGCGTCCCGCCTTTCACCGCCAGGCGGGTGACGCCCCATCAGGTGGCGGTCGCCGTGAGCCGGAACGGCACGGACCCCGCCGGGCGGCGTGCGGGAAGCGCACACCACTCGGCGGGGTCCGGAGGATCACCCTCACATCCCGTGGACGGCCGGGACGGTGCCGAGGCGGCCCTTCTGGAAGTCCTCGACGGCCTGCTGGAGTTCGGCCTGCGTGTTCATCACGAAGGGTCCGTAGTGCGCCATGGGCTCGCGGATCGGACGGCCGCCCAGCAGCACGATCTCGAGGTCCGGGGTGTTCGAGTCCTGGGTCTCGTCCGCGCGCACGGTCAGCGAACCGCCGTCGCCGAAGACCGCGGTCTGCCCGGTGCGGACCGGCCGGCGGTCGGTGCCGACCGAGCCGCGTCCGGCCAGGACGTAGGCGAGACCGTTGAACTCCTCGCGCCACGGCAGCGTGAGCTGCGCGCCGGGACGCAGCGTCGCGTGGATCATCGTGATCGGCGTGTGCGTGATGCCGGGACCCTCGTGACCGTCGAGCTCACCCGCGATGACGCGCAGCAGCGCACCGCCGTCGGGCGTGCTGAGCAGCTGGACCTGGCCGCCGCGGATGTCCTGGTAGCGGGGGTCCATCATCTTGTCGGCCGCCGGCAGGTTCACCCAGAGCTGGAGCCCGTGGAAGAGCCCGCCGGACATGACGAGCGACTCCGGCGGCGCCTCGATGTGCAGCAGGCCGGAGCCCGCGGTCATCCACTGGGTGTCGCCGTCCTGGATGGTTCCGCCGCCGCCGTTGCTGTCCTGGTGGATGAACGTTCCGTCGATCAGATAGGTGACGGTCTCGAAGCCGCGGTGCGGGTGCCAGGGCGTTCCCTTGGGCTCGCCCGGCGCGTAGTCCACCTCGCCCATCTGGTCCATCATGATGAACGGGTCGAGGTAGCGGTAGTTGATCCCGGCGAACGCGCGGCGCACCGGAAAACCCTCCCCCTCGAAGCCAGTGGGCGCGGTGGTCACCGCGAGGACGGGCCGCGGCACGGCGTCCGCGGGTGCGGACACGCGCGGCAGGGTGAGCGGGTTCTCGACAGTCACTGCAGGCATGGGAGGACCTCCTTGTACGACCACTTTAGTTGAATGCTGAACTTCTTGCCACCCGGAACCAGAAACGCCCGGGAGGTATTCCTCCCGGGCGCCCGCTGAGCGGCATCGTCAGCCGTACATCCGCCGCATCGCGAAGTCGACCATCTGCTCGACGGCCTTCGAGTCGAAGACCATACGGTGCTCGCCCTCCATGTCGAGGACGAAGCCGTACCCCGTCGGCAGCAGGTCGATGACCTCGGCGCCGGTGATCACGAAGTACTTGGACTCCTTGCCCGCGTACCGGCGCAGCTCCTTGAGGGAGGTGAACATCGGAATGACCGGCTGCTGGGTGTTGTGCAGCGCCAGGAACCCCGGGTTGTCGCCCCGCGGGCAGTAGACCTTGGAGGTCGCGAAGATCTGCTGGAAGTCCTCCGCGGACAGAGAAGCCGTGGTGAAGGCCCGTACGGCGTCGGCGAGGGACGGCGGCGACGGCTCGGGATACAGCGGCTGCCCGTGCGGCTGTCCCCCGTATGGCTGCTGGGGGGCGTACTGCTGTTGAGCGCCCGGGTTCTGGTCATAGCCGTACATGCCCGCAAGAGTAACGAGTCACAGTTCACCCAAGAGGGGTTGCATCTTATTACCGACGGGTAGCATCATCGTAGCTACTTACTGGTACGTGGACGAGAAGTCCGCTGTCCGGCCCTTCTCCCGATCCTTACGGAGCCGTCGCCATGGGGCACTACAAGTCGAATCTCCGCGACATCGAGTTCAACCTCTTCGAGGTCCTCGGGCGCGACAAGCTGTACGGCACGGGTCCGTTCGCGGAGATGGACGTCGACACCGCCAAGAGCATCCTGGAGGAGGTTGCCCGGCTCGCCGAGAACGAGCTGGCGGAGTCCTTCGCGGACGCCGACCGCAACCCCCCGGTTTTCGACCCCGAGACCAACACCGCGCCCGTACCGGCGTCCTTCAAGAAGAGCTACCAGGCCTTCATGGACTCCGAGTACTGGCGCCTGGGCCTGCCCGAGGAGATCGGCGGCACCACCGCGCCCCGCTCCCTGATCTGGTCGTACGCCGAGCTGCTGCTGGGCTCCAACCCGGCCATATGGATGTACTCCTCGGGCCCGGCCTTCGCCGGCATCCTCTTCACCGAGGGCAACGAGGCGCAGAAGAAGGTCGCCGAGATCGCCGTCGAGAAGCGCTGGGGATCCACCATGGTCCTCACCGAGCCGGACGCCGGCTCGGACGTGGGCGCCGGCCGCACCAAGGCCGTCGAGCAGGAGGACGGCTCCTGGCACATCGAGGGCGTGAAGCGCTTCATCACCTCCGGTGAGCACGACATGGAGGAGAACATCCTCCACTACGTGCTGGCCCGCCCCGAGGGCGCCGGACCGGGCACCAAGGGCCTGTCCCTCTTCCTGGTCCCGAAGTTCCACTTCGACTGGGAGACCGGCGAGCTGGGCGAGCGCAACGGCGTGTACGCCACGAACGTCGAGCACAAGATGGGCCTCAAGGCGTCCAACACGTGCGAGATCACGTTCGGCGACCAGCACCCCGCCAAGGGCTGGCTGATCGGCGACAAGCACGACGGCATCCGCCAGATGTTCATGATCATCGAGTTCGCCCGGATGATGGTCGGCACGAAGGCCATCGCCACCCTCTCCACCGGCTACCTGAACGCGCTGGAGTACGCCAAGGAGCGCGTCCAGGGCCAGGACCTGGTGAACTTCGCGGACAAGACCGCGCCCAAGGTCACCATCACGCACCACCCCGACGTGCGCCGCTCGCTGATGACGCAGAAGGCGTACGCCGAGGGCATGCGCGCCATGGTCCTCTACACGGCGTCCATCCAGGACGAGATCGCCGCCAAGGAGACCGAGGGCGAGGACACCGCCGCCCTCGTCGCCCTCAACGACCTGCTGCTGCCGATCGTCAAGGGCTACGGCTCCGAGAAGTCCTACGAGCAGCTCGCCCAGTCGCTCCAGACCTTCGGCGGCTCCGGCTACCTCCAGGAGTACCCGGTCGAGCAGTACATCCGGGACGCCAAGATCGACACCCTCTACGAGGGCACCACCGCCATCCAGGGCCAGGACTACTTCTTCCGGAAGATCGTCCGCGACCAGGGCCAGGCGCTGAACGCCCTCTCCGAGGAGATCAAGAAGTTCCTCGCGGTCGGCACCGGCGGCGACGAGCTGGCCCCGGCCCGCGACGCGCTCGCCAAGGCGGCGGTGGACCTCGAGGCGATCGTCGGCACCATGACGAACGACCTCATCGCCACCGGCGAGGACGTCAAGAACATCTACAAGGTCGGCCTCAACACCACGCGTCTGCTGATGGCCTCCGGCGATGTCGTCGTCGGCTACCTGCTGCTGCGCGGCGCGGCCGTCGCCGCCGAGAAGCTGGAGACCGCGTCGGCCAAGGACGTGGCGTTCTACCGCGGCAAGATCGCGGCCGCGAAGTTCTTCGCCGCCAACATCCTGCCGGGCGTCTCCTCCGAGCGCGCCCTCGCGGAGACCGTTGACCTCTCGCTGATGGACCTTGACGAGGCGTCCTTCTGACCGACCACGCTTCGTGCGGCCCGCTCCCTCCGGGGGCGGGCCGCTTTCCTCTTTCCGCCCGCCGCGGGCCCCTCGTTATGGTGGCTCCATGAGCAGCAGCGCCCCCGCCCGCTTCGACCGCGGACACACCGACGACCTCATGTCCTTCCTGACGGCCTCGCCGACGCCGTACCACGCGGTGGCGACCGCGGCCGAACGGCTGGAGAAGGCCGGCTTCCGCCAGGTGCGGGAGACCGACGCCTGGGACGGGACCACCGGTGGCCGGTTCGTGCTCCGCGGCGGCGCGATCATCGCCTGGTTCGTGCCGGAGGGAGCGACCGCGCACACCCCCTTCCGGATCGTCGGCGCCCACACCGACTCCCCGAACCTGCGCGTCAAGCCGCTGCCCGACACCGGTGCGCACGGCTGGCGGCAGGTCGCGGTCGAGATCTACGGCGGCCCGCTCCTCAACAGCTGGCTCGACCGCGACCTCGGACTCGCCGGCCGGTTGAGCCTGCGCGACGGCTCCCACCGCCTGGTGAACATCGACCGGCCGCTGCTGCGCGTGCCGCAGCTGGCGATCCACCTCGACCGCTCCGTGCACACCGACGGCCTCAAGCTCGACAAGCAGCGGCACATGCAGCCGATCTGGGGCCTCGGCGACGTCCACGAGGGCGACCTCATCTCCTTCCTCGAAGAGGAGAGCGGCCTTACCGAGGGCGACGTCACCGGCTGGGACCTCATGGCGCACTCCGTGGAGCAGCCCGCCTACCTCGGCCGCGACCGTGAACTGCTCGCCGGACCGCGCATGGACAACCTGCTGTCCGTGCACGCGGCCACCGCCGCACTCGCCGCCGTCTCCACGTCGACCGGCCTGCCGTACATCCCCGTGCTCGCCGCCTTCGACCACGAGGAGAACGGCTCCCAGTCCGACACCGGCGCCGACGGCCCCCTGCTCGGCACGGTTCTGGAACGCTCGGTCTTCGCCCGCGGCGGCAGCTACGAGGACAAGGCCCGCGCCTTCGCCGGCACCGTGTGCCTGTCCTCCGACACCGGCCACGCCGTGCACCCCAACTACGCGGAGCGCCACGACCCCACGCACCACCCGCGCGCCAACGGGGGCCCCATCCTCAAGGTCAACGTCAACCAGCGCTACGCCACCGACGGCAGCGGCCGCGCGGTGTTCGCCGCGGCCTGCGAGAAGGCCGGCGTGCCGTGGCAGACGTTCGTGTCCAACAACGCGATGCCCTGCGGCACCACGATCGGCCCCATCACGGCGGCCCGGCACGGCATCCAGACCATCGACGTCGGTGTGGCGATCCTGTCCATGCACAGCGCGCGGGAACTGTGCGGCTCCGACGACCCCTATCTGCTCGCGAACGCGATCGCGTCGTTCCTGGAGGGCTGAACTCCCGCGCTGCTCAGGCGCGTTCGGCGAGCACGGAAACATCCGGGAAAGCCCCGGGACGGCACCGTGGTGCCCATGGTTCTGCTCGGTCATGACACGGTCGCCGTCCACCACACCGGCCCCTCGCGCCGCACGCTGCTGCTCGCCGCCGCCTCGGCGGCCGCCGTCCTGGCCGCCACCGCCTGGGGGCTCGTCGACCGGCACCACGACCGGCCGCCATGGGCGAAGGACGTGGCGTACGAGTCCGGCTTCCTCCAGGGCAACCGCGTCCGGCAGTACGACCGCACCGGCCAGGAGGTGAAGGACCTCCTGGCCGGCGGGTGCTCACGGCTGCACGCCGAGGGCTGGGGCGGACGCAAGGCCTCCTACGATCCGGGCCTGTGGGTGGCGGGCTGCCTGGACGGCGCGGCCGGCCGACCGGCCTCCCGGCAGGGCCTGTTCCACTAGCCCCACCAGGGCCGGGCGCTGTCCGGGGCCAGTGCCTCGACCGGCAATGTCTGCCCGTCAAGGACTGGGAGTCCCTCCCTCCACGCCCGCAGGGCGTAGGAGGAGCGTCCGGTGCGTGCTGTCGCAAGACGGCCGGAAGCCTTGTAGCGGAGCTGCCAAGGCTTGTGGCCAACGCGGCGTGGGGGCACCTCCCGTGCCCGAAGGGCTACTGGCGGCCCTCGTCCATCCCGGCGAGGACCAGCGGCAGCCGGGCCGCCCCGTCCGCCGTCACCTTCACCGGGACGCCCCAGTCCTGCTGATGCACATGGCAGGCGGGGTACTCGTTCTCCGGATCGTCGTCGCAGGACGCCGCCATCGCCGAGATGTGCAGCACGCCCTCGCCCACCGCCGGATCGATCTCCAGCTCCCGCGACAGATCCGTCCCGGCGCCCTCGCCGGCCACCAGGAGCTCGGGCGGCGTCGAGGAGACGAGCAGCCGGGTGGAGGGTCCGTAGCGGGTGTCGAGCTTCTGGCCGGCCGGGGCCTGGAAGACCACGTCCAGTCGCAGCGTGCCGCCGGCGACCTCGGTCGCCGCACGCTGTGTCCGGTGCGCGACGGCCTCGACCCGTACCGCCTCGTCCGGCAGCCGCAGCCGGGTCAGCCGGTGCCGGGCCGACTCCACCACGACGATGTCGTCACCGACGAGAACGGCCCCGGACGGCTCCCGCAGATCGGTGGCCAGCGTGCTGACCTCGCCGCTCACCGGGTCGTAGCGGCGCAGCGCGTGGTTGTACGTGTCGCTCACGGCGACCGACCCGTCCGGCAGGG
This sequence comes from Streptomyces sp. NPDC058685, assembly GCF_042714725.1. Lineage (NCBI taxonomy): Bacteria > Bacillati > Actinomycetota > Actinomycetes > Kitasatosporales > Streptomycetaceae > Streptomyces > Streptomyces sp. NPDC058685. The sequence continues at coordinate 28,073 of NZ_JBHXSL010000004.1, read as the reverse complement.
CGGTGACCCCCAACGGGTGCTGGAGGAGGGCCTGGTCGGCCGGCCCGTCCCGGTGCCCGAAGTCGAACAGTCCCGTGCCGACGGCCGTGTGCACCACGAGATCCGGATCGATCCAGCGCAGGGCGGACGTCTCGGAGTCGGCGATCCACAGCCGCTCCTCGGTGGCGGCGAGTCCGGACGGCTGCGCGAACCAGGCCTCGGCGGCGGGCCCGTCGACGAGCCCTTCGTTGGTGGTGCCGGCCGCGGCCTCGACGGTCCCGGTCTCCGGGTCGTACGTCCACAGCTGGTGGACGCCCGCCATGGCGATCCACAGCTTCCCGCCCCACCAGGCCACGTCCCACGGCGAGGACAGCGCCACATCGAGCGCGGGACCGCTGGTGGGCGACCCCTGCCACCACTGCCGGCCGGTCCCGGCGAGCGTCTCGAACGCGCCGGTCTCCGGGTCGTACGCACGGACGGTGTGGTTCACGGTGTCCGCGACGGCGACCCGCCCGTCGGGCAGCAGAGCGAGCCCCTGCGGCTCATTGAGGATCCCGTCCCCGATCCGCCGTACGACGCTCTCCCCGTCGGGCTCCAGCTCGACGAGCTGATCGCGGGTGGAGTCGGACACGAGGAGGTTCCCGGACGGCAGCAGCACGGCCTTGCCGGGGAAGCGCAGATCGGTGGCGACGGGCTCGGGCGCCACATAGGGCCCGTCCCCACGCCGCAGCGTCCCCTTGGCCTCGTGCTCGGCCTCCAACTCCTCGACGAGCCTGGCGATGGCGTGTGCGTGCCCCTCACCGGCGTGCTGCGCGACGACGTACCCCTCGGGGTCGATCACGACGAGCGTGGGCCAGGCGCGGACGGCGTACTGCTTCCAGGTGGCGAGCTCGGGATCGTCCAGGACGGGGTGGTGCACCTGGTACCGCTCGACGGCGTCGACGACGGCCTGGTGCTCGGCCTCGTGGACGAACTTGGGCGAGTGGACGCCGATGATCACGACGGTGTCGCGGTGCTTCTCCTCGAGATCGCGGAGTTCGTCGAGGACGTGGAGGCAGTTGATGCAGCAAAACGTCCAGAAATCCACAACAACGCACTTACCTCGCAGATCGGCGAGGGTGAGCTCTTTGCCGCCGGTATTGAGCCAGCCGCCCTTGCCGATCAGCTCGGGGGCACGGACACGGGCGCGACGGGGTGCGGGCGCGGGGGTGGGCGCCGGGGCAGCATCGTTCATCCTTCAAGCTTGCCATCCTGGTATGAACGTCGGATCACACGCGTACGGCAGGACCTACGACAGGGGAGCGAAGGTTGGCTACGGACGAGGGCGAGACGACTGCCGGCGAGACGGCGCGGACGGTGCAGGGGTTCATGGCGCTGCCGGGGCCGGTGGAGGGCCGTAGGGAGGTGTTCGCCGGATGCGTGGCGGAGGTCGTCCGGGTCCTCGGGCTCGATGTCGTTCACAAGCCGCAGCCCGGCGATCCACGAACTTGGGTGAACCAAGCTCGGACGGCGCTGTACAAGGCCTGCCGCCGGGACCTGATCCTTTCCGAGGAGTCCTTCGAGACGCTGATCAAGGCAGCCGTCTACGACCCCGACCCGAGCTTCAACCGCCATTTCCTCGAACCGGCGCTGAACGCGTTCGGGCGCGGGCGGGTCCAAGCCTCGTTGCTCGGATACCTGCGGGCGGGCACGGACGTCGAGCGGGCGGGCGCGGCGAATGCCTGGTACTGGTCGGCTCTACCCCTGCGTATGCCCACCGTACGGGCGGAGCACCCCGCAGGCACCGGTCCGGCGGAGCCCGACGACGCCCCGACCGTGGTGGCCGAGTGGTACGAAACCGCGCTACGCGAGTTCGTGATTAACGAGCACCTTGACGTCCGGCGCTGCATCCTGCCGGGCCTGCCGCTCCGGAGGTCGGCCTATCCGCCGGAGCTGCACGACCTGGTGGACGCGGCAGTGGCGATAGCCCGGTCGCATCCGGACGAGTACATCCGCCACCGCGTGGAACACCAGGTCGGTGACTGACCCCCTCACTGGGCACGCTCGACCACGGCGACTTCCGAGAACTCGCGCAGGAAGGTCATGTGCCCGGTCCGGCCCGTGTGCCCGATGCACATGTCCGTGCACACGTCCGCGTCCCCGGTCGGTGCGGCAGTCCACTGGCAGTCCGGGTTCAGGCACCGCGCCGTGGCCGTCGTCTCCGCCGAGGGGTGGCGGTGCATGACGTAGCTGACGTACCGGAGTACGGCCCTCACGGTCATGCCGATTCCCCAGGGTGCGGGTGGTTCCGAAGCTCCACGTTGCAATCGCTGACCGTGGAGTGGTCGCCCCGGTGACGGGCTTCCCGACGCTGGACGGCCAGAGCGGCGCAGACTCCGCAGCCGGCCGCCGGTGCAGGGTCCGGGTCTGTGCGCAACGGCAGCTCTACCGGGGGTTGCTCATACGCGATCGTCTTCACGGCCCCGCTCCTCGTGTCGTCCGTGTAGCGACCACGCTAGGAACGGTGGAGCTGCAACTCCCAGGAGATTGCATGAGGTTGCACGGTCATCACCCGAGGGTCTGAATGGCGCTGGTGATGAGTGCGCGGGCCTTCGCCCCATGGACGGCCATCTCGGCCAGTTCCGTGAATGTGTCCGCGTACGCGGCAACCTCGCTAGGCTGGGTCAGCGTGAGGTAGCCGGAGACCAGCTCGACGTTGACCTGTGCCGTGTCGAAGATCCAGAAGCCTTCCACCGGCATCCGGGACCGATCGGTCCGCGTGGGCACCACGCCCAGGCTGACGCTGGGCAGGGAGCCGACCGTAAGCAGGTGGCTGAGCTGTTCCTCCTGCACGTCCGGCCCGCCGAGACCGTTACGCAAGACCGACTCCTCAACCAGGAACGCGAACCGGCGGTCACCCTCGTAGAGGACGCGCTGACGCTCCATGCGCACGGCGACGGCATCGGCCACGTCATCGACCTCGACCCGTCTCCGCTGCACGGCACGCAAGACGGCTTCCGTGTAGCCGTAGGTCTGGATCAGGCCCGGAACGAACCACGAGGAGTAGGAGCGGAACCGGCGGGTTCGCTCGAAGAGCGGCAGCCGGGCTTCCTGTGCTTGCCTGAGCCCGGCGCGCTCCATGCGTCGCCAGCCGATCCACATGTCTTCGACGGTCCGCAGCGAGGCGATCAGATCGTCCGTCTGCCCTTCGGCCCCGCACGCACGGCACCAAGCCCGGATGTCGTCGGCGGAAGGAGGCGTACGGGCGTTCATGATCCGGGATGACTTGGACGGGTGCCATCCGCAGAGCCGGGCGAGATCGCGCCCGTTCAGACCGGAGTCCCGACATAGCTCAGCGAGTCGGTTCGCCAGCGCCTGCCGGGCCTGCTGGGCATTCGAGGAGGGAGAGACAGCCATGGTGGTGACCGGTCAGCGCGGCTTGTACTCCTCGTGCGGGATGGCGCGTTGCCAGACGGCCTCGAACGCCGTGGTGCACAGTTGGACCCGCGCAGGATCGTCGGTGTACTCCCGCCCGTCTTCGTCCAACTGGCCCTCTCCGGTGAAGTGGTGGAAGAGGGCTTGGCTGCCGTCGAAGACCCAGAAGTCCGTACCTGGCAACGCCAAGTCCGTCGTCTGCCGGCGGGGCAGCCACCGGACCATCTCACCCGCAGCGAGATTGGTGAAGGTGCAGTCGTACTCATAGCGCACGTAGTCACTGATCGGCTCGGACACGATGCGGACCCGGCGGACCACCACTCCGCGCGCCGTGGCAGCACTCACCGCGTCGTGCCAGCCGCCCCACCACGACGACCGATCAGCCGGGTCCAGCCGTTCGCCCTGCTGCCAGGCAAGGAACTCCGGGTCATCGAGCATGTAGCTGTCACGCAACTCAAGATGCACGGCCGACTGCTGCGCGCGGGCCAGTGCGTTACGCGCGGGTGGCTGCACTTCCGGCTTCTCCGTTCTCGTCCGGGCGCGGGATGTACTTCAGCATCACCGCAGGGAGCCTGATGATCGTTTCGTGGTCCGGCACGTCCGTGGAGTGCCCGGGGATCGAGCCGATCTCCTGGCAGGCCTTCACCTCTTCCGACGTCGCTTTGTACGACTGGATCAGCAGGTCACCGGTCTCCTCATCAAGCCAGATGGTCGGGGACTCGTCGGTCGGCGTGTTCGGGATGATGCCGAGGAACCTTAGGTTCACGATCACTCCAGGTGTCGAGTCGGTTGCACGAACGTGCACGAGCCTCACTCCTGTGGCTGACCGGCGCAAGAGGGCGTCAGGACAAGCTTGTTGGTTCACGGCGCGGGTACGACGAAGCCCCCGGCAGCCACCCAGCACGGGCAGCCACCGGAGGCTCCAGCAACCCTTCGCACAACCTATGACCCCTTAACGGGGGCGTTCCCAGGGTCTCAAAGAGGCCCTTTCCCAGTGGCCGCAAGCGTCGGCAGTCCAAAAACGGAGCCGCACCCAGGGCGCGTTTTCCGAGCTGGGGCCGGGGGTGCAGTGAGGGCTGCGCCTGAACTTTGGACATCCCGGGTGACGAAGTGACGGAATGACGATTAGTTCTGATCCACTCATAGAAACAACAACACTTCTATAAGAGGTAACGGAGGGAGAGCGTCGCTTCGTCACTTCGTCACGCGTGTCCGCTGCCGACAGCTGGAGGGTTTACGCCGGTGCTCAGGTGACGCTGTCGGTACCCAGCTTCGCCCAATGGATCTGGATGCGTTGCTCAGGGATGATCCGCTGTCCGCGCACTCCCTTGGTCACTTCAACCCGGTCTATCGCGAGTGACAACCGGCCGCGCCGGTCTTCGTTCGTGGCCTCAGCCCACGCCTCACGCAGGATGAGGCCGTCAAGCATCGGCGACACGTCCACGGACGGCATGGGGAGCTTGCGAAGATCGGTGCCAAGCCCTTCGATGCGCCCCCTCAGGCGCTCTGCAAGCCGGTTGTAGCGCTCCACGGCTGCGGGGCCACTGAACTCACCGCGCACGTATCGCGCGTCCTCCAGATCGGCGAGGCGGGCTTCCTCATCCTGGATCTCAGCAGTAAGCGCATCACGTTTCGCGAAGGTCTCCGGGTCCACGCGGTGGACCCAGCGGTCTGCGATCGCGACAAGCAACGGGTCGTCCGGTTCGAGCGCTGGGAGCTTCGTGAGGAACTGTTCCGTCACGTACTGGTCAACCGCTTCAGCCAGCGCTGACGCTCCGATGCACTGGTTGCCCGCGCGGCGAGCCATGCACTGGTAGCTGCCTCCCACGCGGTGCATTCGGCGACCGCAGCCGGGTACCGCGCAGTAGACGAGGCCCGTGAGCAGCGCCGTCCCCTCGGGCTTCGGCCGCCGCTTTCCTGCGTGTACGAACGTCCTGGATTCCAGGGTGCGGATGATCCGTTCACGCTCTCCGACCGTGATGATCCCCTCGCCGATCTCGACGGTGTCCAGAGTCTCGGGATCGCGGTACGGGAAGACCCTGCCTGTGTACTTCCGCTCGCCGTCGTCCGTCTCGACGGTCTCAGTCTCCGGCATCAGGCCGGCGAAGGCTGGGGAGCGCAGGAGCTGCATGACGCTCGCCGCATTCCACTGCCCGCCTCTGGGCGAAAGAATCTCGTATTCGTTGAGAAGTCGGGCGATCTTGACCAGCGACGTTCCGGCAAGCGCTTCATCCGCGATGAGACGGGCGTAGACGGCGTGCTCCGGGTCATGGACGAGCTTCTTGGCCTGCGGGTCGATGAGCAGCCCGTACGGAGGCTGTCCGCCGATCCACTGACCCTTGCTGCGTAGGTATCGCTTGGCATGGCCGACGCGTGTGCCGAGATTCTTCGATTCGGATCGGGCGAGTTCGGCGAGCATCGCCACGACCATGCGTGCCGAGTCGTTCGAGGTGTCGAGACCGTCCACGACAGAGACGAGACGGCCGCCGGCCTTCTCGATGTCGTCCAGCACCTTGCCGACCTGGCCGATGCCCTTGCGGGACAGGCGATCCAGTTTCCAGACGATCAGCGTGCCGACGACGCCCGCCGTGACGGCCGCCAGCGCGGCGTCGAAGCCCTTGCGCTCAACGGTCTTGTAGCCGGAGCGCCCTCTGTCTATGTGGACCTTGCGGACGGTCAGTCCGTGGCGTTCAGCCCAGGCACGGCAGTCTGCTTCCTGCCGTTCGATTGCGGTCTTGCCGTCCCGGTCAAGAGACAGGCGGAGGTACAGGTCACAGATTGTGTCTTGGTGCACACACTCAGTGTGACGAAGAGTTCGGTGGCCCGTTGTTGATTTTCAGAAATCGAGCAGAACAATCTTTCCGCGGAGGTCCGCGAGCGCGTACTGCTTGTCACCGGTGTTGAGCCAGCCGCCCTTGCCGACCAGTTCAGGGGCACGGACGCGGGCACGCTTGCGGGGCGCGGGGGTGGGCGCCGGGGCGGCATCGTTCATGGTTCAAGCTTGCCACCTGGGTGTGAATGGCGGATTGCAGGCCCACGGCAGGGCGGACGCCGGCCTCGGCGGCCGACAGAGCCGGCACGGGCGCCCGAACGCGTGCACGTGCGCCCGGACCCCCATCCACCGTCGCCGCCGGGGGTACGCATTCCGCATGAAATATCTCGTGCGCGACAAAATCCTCGCGATCGGCGACGACTACTGGATCGACGACGAGCAGGGCCGTCACGCCTTCCTCGTCGACGGCAAGGCGCTGCGTCTCCGGGACACCCTGGAGCTCAAGGACCCGAACGGCATGATCCTGGTCACGCTCCGCAAGAAGCTGATCAGCCTGCGGGACACCATGACCATCGAGCGCGACGACAGCACCCTCGCCACCATCCGCCGGAAGCGGCTGTCGCTCCTGCGCAATCACTACCGCGTCACCCTCGCCGAGGGCACCGAGCTGGATGTCAGCGGGCGCATCCTCGACCGGGAGTTCGTCGTCGAGTACGAGGGTGAGCTGCTCGCGCACATCTCACGGCAGTGGTTCCACGTGCGGGAGACGTACGCCGTCAACGTGGTCCGGGAGGACGCGGACGCCGCGCTGATGATCGCCGTGGCCGTGTGCGTGATCCGGATGGCGGAGAAGGAGCGCGAGGAGGACTGAGCGGCCGTGCCCCGCCCCGGAGGGTCCGGGTGCGGGGGGGCTCAGCGCAGGATGTCGGGCGTCACCACGCCGAGGCGCCGGTCCTTCAGCACCGGGAACTGGTCCCGCGTCGCCGCCACCTTCGCGGGGTCGAGGTCGACGGTCAGGATCTCCTCGTCCGGCCCCGCCTCGGCGAGCACCTCGCCCCACGGGTCGACCACGATGCTGTGCCCCGCCTGCTCGACGTCCGCATGGGTGCCCGCGGTGCCGCAGGCGAGGACGTACGCCTGGTTCTCGACCGCGCGGGCGCGGGCCAGCAGGGTCCAGTGGCCGCGGCGGCGGGCGGGCCAGCCCGCGGGAATGACGAACAGACCGGCTCCCGCGTCCACCAGGCCGCGGAAGAGCTCGGGGAAGCGCAGGTCGTAACAGGTGGCGAGACCGATCGTCAGATCGGGCAGCACGACCGTCGCCAGGTCCGCGCCCGCGCCCATCATCACCGCCTCGCCCTTGTCGAAGCCGAACCGGTGGATCTTGCGGTAGGTGCCGGCGAGCTCGCCCGCGGGGGAGATGACGAGGGAGGTGTTGTAGAGCGTGCCGTCGGGGTCGCGTTCGACGATCGAACCCGCGTGCAGCCAGACACCCGCGTCCCGCGCGGCTTCGGCCATCACCTCGTACGTCGGCCCGGCCGGTGTCTCGGCCTCGTCCTCGAACGACTGGTACGCGAACGCTCCGACCGGCCACAACTCGGGCAGGACCACCAGATCCGCGCCGCGCTGCTCACGAACGAGCGAAGCCGCACGCTGTCTACGGGAATTGACCGATTCGTCCGGGTCTGCTGCGATCTGGATGAGGGAGGCGCGCACACTACCACCGTCCTGGCATTCGAGCCCTCGGGGCGGGCCTACGATCGTCACACGAAAGCACTGCCGGGGTGACGCTCGGCAGCGTAACTTAACTGCCGAGCCTCCCACGCAGCCCAGCAGTCAGCAGCAGCCCAGCCCGCGTACCGCAGAACCGCCGAGGGGTCCCGTGACCGTCCATCCCAGCCTCCAGACCTACGCCGACGCCTCGACCCACTCCCTTGAATCGATAGCCGAGCTGGTGCAGCCGCTCGTCGAGGGTGAGTGGAACCGTCCGACGCCGTGCCCCGCCTGGTCGGTGCGTGACCTGGTCTCGCACGTCATCGGCATGGAGTGCGAGATGCTCGGCGATCCCCGGCCGATCCACACACTGCCGCGTGATCTCTACCATGTGCAGAGCGACTTCGCGCGCTACATGGAGATGCAGGTCGATGTGCGGAGGCACCACACGGCCCCGGAGATGACCTCCGAGCTCGAGTACACGATGATCCGGCGCGCCCGCCAGCTGCGCAACGAGACCCGTGGGCCCGACGCGGTGGTCCGCGCGCCGCTGGGCGCCGAGCAGACCCTCGAACTCGCCATGCGGATGCGCGCGTTCGACCTCTGGGTGCACGAGCAGGATCTGCGGGCCGCCATCGGCCGGCCGGGCAACGAGGACTCCCCCGGTGCCTACATCACCCGGGACTGCCTGCTGGAGGCGCTCCCGAAGACGGTCGCCAAGGACGCCGGCGCACCGCCGAACTCGGCGGTCGTCTTCGATGTGCACGGTCCGGTCGAGTTCCTGCGTACGGTCCGGGTGGACGCGGACGGACGCGGAACGGTCGACGGCGCACCCTCGTTGGGGCCCGTCGTGACCCTGGCCATGGACTGGGAGACGTACCACCGGCTGGCGTGCGGCCGTATGCGGGCGACGGCGGCGGTGGACCGGGTGAAGGTGGACGGTGACCAGGACCTGGCCACGGCGATCCTGCGGGAGTTCGCGGTCACTCCCTGACGCCCGCGCGGTCCGGCCGAGGTCGACGACGGCCGAAAGCCCCCGGTTGCCGCGCCGGTCCGCCCTGGGCCGGCGGTCCGAGACGGTGCGGTCCGAACCGGTGCGCCCGGCGCCCGCGGCGCGCAGCCCGGCGTGGTCCCTACGCCGGGACGTGCACCGCCTCCACCCGGCTCGCCACCAGCCGCTCCCGCTCCCGGCGCGCCGTGCGGGCCCGCAGGCGCAGGATCTGGGTGATCCCCAGCGCTTCCAGCACGAACACCGAGGAGAACGCGATCCGGTAGTTGTCACCGGTCGCGTCCAGCAGGACGCCCACGGCGAGCAGTGTCGTCATCGACGCCACGAAGCCGCCCATGTTGACGATCCCGGACGCCGTGCCCTGCCGCTGGGGCGGGTTGGCCGGCCGGGCGAAGTCGAAGCCGATCATCGACGCGGGCCCGCAGGCGCCGAGCACGGCGCACAGCGTGATCAGCAGCCACATCGGGGCGTGGTCGCCGGGGTGGACGAGTGTCGCCGCCCACAGAAGCGCGGTCGCGCCGACGGTGCCGAGCGCGAGCGGCGCACGCGCCGCGTGGTGGCGGGCGATGATCTGCCCGTACACCAGCCCCACCGCCATGTTGGAGAGCACGACCAGGGTCAGCAGCGAGCCGGCCGTCTCCCGGGACAGCCCCTGGGCCTCTACCAGGAAGGGCATCCCCCACAGCAGCAGGAACACCATGGCGGGGAACTGGGTGGTGAAATGCACCCACATACCGAGCCGGGTGCCGGGCTCGCGCCAGGACAGGGCGATCTGTTTGCGGACGAACGCGGCTCCCGCGTGCTGCGCGGGCGGCGGTTCGTGGCCCTCGGGGTGGTCCTTGAGGAAGACCAGCATCAGGACGAGGACCAGCACACCGGCCCCGGCGCTGCCCGCGAAGGTGGCGGTCCAGCCCATGCCGTGCAGCATGCGGGCGATGACGAGGGTGGAGACGAGGTTGCCCGCCATCCCGAAGAGCGCGGCGACCTGTCCGATGAGGGGTCCGCGCCGGGCGGGGAACCAGCGGCTGCCGAGCCGCAGCACACTGATGAAGGTCATCGCGTCGCCGCAGCCGAGCAGTGCGCGGGCGGCGAGCGCCGTGCCGTACGAAGGGGCCAGCGCGAAGCCGAGCTGTCCGACGGTGAACAGCACGACGCCGAGGGTCAGGACCTTCTTGGTGCCGAGCCGGTCGACCATCAGGCCGACGGGTATCTGCATCCCGGCGTAGACCAGCAGCTGGAGTATGGAGAAGGTGGACAGCGCCGAGGCGTTGACGTCGAAGCGGTCGGCGGCGTCGAGGCCGGCGACGCCGAGGGAGGTCCGGAAGATGACGGCGACGAAGTAGACGGCGACGCCGATGCCCCACACGGCGGCGGCCCGGCGGCCGCCCGGAGGGTCTCCCGGCAGGGCGGCGTGGGTCGTCATCGGACCTCGCCCCGCGCCAGGTTGCTGAACCAGCCGACGTGCCGGTGGACGAGGGCCGCGGCCCGGTCCGGGTCGGCGGCGCGCAGGGCTTCCAGGATCTCGCTGTGCTCGGCGACGTTCTTGGTGATCCGGTCGGGGTGCGCGTGCATCACGGCGACGCCCATCCGCAGCTGCCGGTCGCGGAGTTGGTCGTAGAGGCGGGACAGGATCTCGTTGCCGCCGCTGCGGACGATCTCGGCGTGGAAGCACCGGTCGGTGACGGCGACCGCCGCCAAGTCGCCCTCCTGGACCTGCCGTTTCTGCTGCTCCAGGAGCTCTTCCAGACGGGCGAGCAGCTGCGGCGGGGCGGGCACGGCCTTGCGGGCTGCGTGCTCCTCGACGAGCAGCCGGGTCTCCACGACGTCGGCGATCTCCTGCGCGGAGACGGCGAGGACGAGGGCGCCCTTCTTCGGGTAGAGCTTGATCAGCCCTTCGACCTCCAGCTTGAGGAGGGCCTCACGGACGGGCGTGCGGGACACCCCTACGGCGTCGGCCAGTTCACCCTCGGTGAGAAGCGTCCCGCCCTCGTAACGGCGGTCGAGGACTGCCTGCTTGACGTGGGTGTAGACGCGGTCGGCGGCGGGGGCTGCGGCAGGCATGCGCACAGCTTAGATACAAGACAGGTGCATCAGAAAGCCATGTCCACGATGCAGGACGGACAGCCGGGACGGGTGAGCACCGTCAAGCACAGCCAAAAAAGTCCGACAAGATGCACACAGGACTACATCCTTCGGGCCCGGTCACGCGTCTCGTAACGGGACCCTCTTTTCGCCGTGTCCCCTTCGGACTTGTTTAGACGCATTTGCGAACTCGGAGCGTTTTCTGTGATATCGAGCCACAAGGGCCTGCGCAGAGCAGCCACGCTCGCTCTCGCGAGCGGTCTGCTGCTGACGGCTTCACCTCTCGCCGCACCCGCGCAAGCCGCGCAGCCGATCCCGTCCATCACCGCCAAGGGCGGTTTCCTGCTCGACCAGCTCGACGCCAAGCCGATCTACGGCAAGGCCAACAACACCCGCCGCCAGATGGCGAGCACCACGAAGCTCGTGACCGCCATCACGGTTCTCACGATCAAGGGCGTGGACCTCAACAAGAAGGTCACCGTCAAGCAGGTGTACCGCGACTACGTTGTCAAGCAGGGCGCGAGCACCGCGGACCTGCGCACCGGCGACAAGCTGACGGTCCGCCAGCTGCTCTCCGCCATGATGCTGCCGTCCGGCTGCGACGCCGCGTACGCCCTCGCCGACACCTTCGGCACCGGGACGACGACCGCCGCCCGCACCAGCTCGTTCATCGGCAAGATGAACGCCAAGGCCAAGCAGCTGGGCCTGGTGAACACCAAGTTCGACTCGTTCGACGGCATCTCCGCCAAGGGCAACAACTACACCACCCCGTGGGACCTGGCGAAGCTCGCCCGCCACGCGGTGAGCAGCTCCATCTTCCGTGATGTGGTCAAGGCGACGTCGTACAAGACCACCGCGACGACGAGCACCGGCGGCACCCGCACGTACACCTGGTACAACACCAACACCCTGCTCGGCTCGTACAGCGGCGCCATCGGTGTGAAGACCGGCACCGGCACGGCTGCCGGACCCTGCCTCGTCTTCGCCGCCACCCGCGGCACCAAGACCTACGTCGGCGTCGTCCTCGGCAGCTCCAGCGTCGCCGAGCGCACCAAGGACGCGGCGAAGCTGCTGGACTTCGGCTTCGGCTCCACCACCGCCAAGACGATGAAGGTGCGCTCGCTCCCGGCCGGCGCGCAGCGCGACTGATCCACCGGACCCACCGGTGAACCGAACGAGGTCCCGTGACGCACAGCGTCACGGGACCTCGTCGTTCAGCACCGGTCAGGGCCGGTACGGGCCGGTCAGGCCCAGGTGATCAGCCGCTTCGGGTTCTCCAGGACCGCCGCGACATCCGCGAGCATCTTGGAGCCCAGCTCACCGTCGACCAGACGGTGGTCGAAGGAGAGCGCGAGCGTGGTGACCTGACGGGGCTTGACCTTGCCCTTGTGGACCCACGGCTGGAGCTTGATCGCACCGACCGCCAGGATCGCGGACTCGCCGGGGTTGAGGATCGGCGTACCGGTGTCGACGCCGAAGACGCCGACGTTGGTGATGGTCACCGTGCCGCCCTGCATCGCCGCCGGGGTGGTCTTCCCCTCACGGGCGGTGGCGACCAGCTCGCCGAGCGCCTGCGCCAGTTCGGGCAGGGTCTTGTCGTGCGCGTCCTTGATGTTCGGCACGATCAGTCCGCGCGGGGTGGCCGCCGCGATGCCCAGATTCACGTAGTGCTTCTGGACGATCTCCTGGTTGGCCTCGTCCCAGGCGGCGTTGACCCCGGGGTTGCGCTTGATCGCGACCAGCAGCGCCTTGGCGATCAGCAGCAGCGGGTTGACCCGCAGCCCGGCCATGTCCTTGTCGGCCTTGAGTTCGTCGACGAGCTTCATGGTCCGCGTCACGTCGAGGGTGATGAACTCCGTGACGTGCGGCGCCGTGAACGCGCTGCCGACCATCGCGGACGCGGTGGCCTTGCGCACGCCCTTGATCGGGATGCGCGTCTCCCGCGCACCGGCCGCGACCGGCGCGGGCACCGCGGCGGCGGCCACGGGCTCGGGGGCCGGAGCGGGCGCCGGGGCCTGCGCGGGCGCAGCCGCCGGGGCGGCCGCCGCGTGGACGTCCTCCCGGGTGATGATGCCGTCCGGTCCGGTCGGGGTGACCGTCGCCAGGTCGATGCCCAGGTCCTTGGCGAGCTTGCGGACCGGGGGCTTGGCCAGCGGCCGGGGCAGTGCGGTGGTGCCGCCGTGCCCGTTCATCTCGGCCTGGATCGCGGCGGCGGGGCTCTGCGGCGGCGCGGCCTGCGGCTGGTGCGAGCCCGCGCCCTCGGCGGCGGGCTGGGCCGGTACGCCCTGCCCGGCGCCCGGCTTGCGCGGGCGGCGCTTGGAGGAGGTCTCGGCGACGCCGTAGCCGACGAGGACCGGCTGACGTCCCTTGGGAGCCTCCTCCTCGGCGGCGGGCGCGACCGGCGCGGCCTTGGTCTGTGCCTCGGGCTGGTCGTCCGCTTCACCGCCGCCGGGCGCCACGTCGATCGTGATGATCGAGGTGCCGACGTCGACCGTCGTGCCCTCCTCGAAGCGCAGGGCGTGCACGATCCCGTCGTACGGGATGGGCAGTTCGACGGCCGCCTTCGCCGTCTCGACCTCGCACACCACCTGGCCGTCGGTCACCGTGTCGCCGGGCTGCACGTACCACTTGAGGATCTCCGCCTCGGTGAGTCCCTCGCCCACGTCGGGCATCTTGAACTCGCGGAAGCGAAGCGAAGTGTCTTGAGTCATGGTCACGGCACTCCTCAGTACGCGAGCGAGCGGTCGACGGCGTCCAGCACCCGGTCAAGACCCGGAAGGTACTCCTCCTCGAGCCGCGCCGGCGGATACGGCGCATGGAACCCGCCGACCCTGAGCACCGGAGCCTCCAGGTGGTAGAAGCACCGCTCGGTGATACGAGCGGCGATCTCCGCGCCGGAGCCGTAGAAGACGGGGGCCTCGTGCACCACGACCAGCCGGCGGGTCTTCTCGACCGACGTCTGGATGGTGTCGAAGTCGATGGGAGACATCGAGCGCAGGTCCAGGACCTCGATGGACTTGCCCTCCTCCTCCGCGGCGGCCGCGGCCTCGACGCAGACCTTCACCATCGGGCCGTACGCGGCCAGCGTGAGGTCGGTGCCGGGCCGCAGGACACGGGCGGTGTGGAGCGGTCCGGGGATCGCCTCGGTGTCGACCTCGCTCTTGTCCCAGTAGCGGCGCTTGGGCTCGAAGAAGATGACCGGGTCGTCGCTCTGGATGGCCTGCTGCATCATCCAGTACGCGTCGGAGGAGTTCGACGGCGAGATCACCTTGAGGCCGGCCACGTGGGCGAAGAGCGCCTCGGGGGACTCGGAGTGGTGCTCGACCGCGCCGATGCCGCCGCCGTACGGAATGCGGATGACGACCGGCATCTTGATCTTGCCGAGCGCGCGGGCGTGCATCTTCGCGAGCTGCGTGACGATCTGGTCGTAGGCCGGGAAGACGAAGCCGTCGAACTGGATCTCCACGACGGGCCGGTAGCCGCGCAGGGCGAGACCGATCGCCGTGCCGACGATGCCGGACTCGGCGAGCGGGGTGTCGATCACCCGCTCCTCACCGAAGTCCTTCTGCAGTCCGTCGGTGACGCGGAAGACGCCGCCGAGCTTGCCGACGTCCTCACCCATGATCAGGACCTTGGGGTCGGTCTCCAGGGCCTTGCGCAGCGATTCGTTGATCGCCTTGGCGAGGGGAAGTTTGGTGGCGGCCATGATCAGTTGCCCTCCTCGGCGAAGGACGCCTGGTACGCGAGGAACTGGGCGCGCTCCTCGTCGACGAGGGCGTGCCCGTCTGCGTAGACATTCTCGAAGATCGCCAGGTCGTCCGGGTCGGGCATGGCCCGCACCGCCTCACGGACCCGCTTGCCGAGCGTCTCGCTCTCCTCCTCCAGGGAGGTGAAGAAGGCTTCGGCCTCGGCCTTGTCGAGAACGGCGTTCTCCAGGTACGTACGGAGCCGCAGGATCGGGTCCTTCGCCTCCCACGCCTGGCGCTCCTCGTCGGCCCGGTACTTCGTCGGGTCGTCCGAGGTGGTGTGCGCGCCCATCCGGTAGGTGAACGCCTCGACCAGCGTCGGGCCCTCGCCGCGGCGGGCGCGCTCCAGCGCGGACCGGGTCACGGCCAGGCAGGCGAGCACGTCGTTGCCGTCGACGCGGATGCCGGGGAAGCCGAAGCCCTGGGCGCGCTGGTAGAGCGGCACCCGGGTCTGCTTCTCGGTCGGCTCCGAGATCGCCCACTGGTTGTTCTGGCAGAAGAACACCACGGGAGCGTTGTAGACCGCGGAGAAGGTGAACGATTCCGCGACGTCGCCCTGGCTGGACGCGCCGTCACCGAAGTACGCGATCACGGCCGAGTCGGCACCGTCCTTGGCCACGCCCATCGCGTAGCCGGTGGCGTGCAGCGTCTGCGAGCCGATGACGATCGTGTACAGGTGGAAGTTGTTGGTGTTGGGGTCCCACCCGCCGTGGTTCACACCGCGGAACATGCCGAGCAGATTGGTGGGGTCGACACCGCGGCACCAGGCGACGCCGTGCTCGCGGTAGGTCGGGAAGACGTAGTCGTCGTCGCGCAGCGCGCGGCCCGATCCGATCTGTGCGGCCTCCTGGCCCAGCAGGGATGCCCACAGCCCGAGCTCTCCCTGCCTCTGCAGGGAGGTGGCCTCGGCGTCGAAGCGGCGCGTGAGAACCATGTCGCGGTACAGGCCGCGCAGCTCCTCGGGCGTCAGATCGATGCTGTACTCGGGGTGCTCGATCCGCTCGCCCTCGGGCGTCAGCAGCTGTACGAGCTGGGGCTCCGAGCCCTGTGGCTTCTTCGCGGCGCTGACGCGCTTGCTGCTGCGTCGCGGTTTGCGCGCGGCAGTGCTCTCCACGGTCACGTGCGTGCTCCTCCGTCGGTCCGGCCCCCGGGTTCGCCGGGTAAACCAGTGCGGCTCGCCTGATTCCAGTACCCGTGCACGGGGTGGGTGCGACGCAGCCGGGAACAGGCGTGACAGGTGCCCCGGCGAGCGCCCTGCCAAAGGCACGTTACCCAGTGGGCCGCATTACTGCGAAACCCCATTTGACCTGCGATTTTGCTTGGATATCCAAGTAAATCGCGAAATACGGGAACAACCACTGGTCACAGCCTTGCAGGCCGCCGGAACACGGGCACGTTATCCCGGGCACCCCGGGCACGGGAAGAGTAGATGTGTGAGACTGCTTTCGTGCCCGAAGACGGAAAAATCACCGTATTTCTTCTCGACGACCATGAGGTCGTGCGCCGCGGAGTCCGTGAACTGCTGGCCGGCGAGGAGGACATCGAGGTCGTCGGAGAGGCGGGCACGGCGGCAGATGCCCTGGTCAGAATCCCTGCGACCAGCCCGGATGTCGCCGTTCTCGATGTACGGCTGCCCGACGGCAGCGGTGTCGAGGTGTGCCGCGAAGTGCGTTCCGCCGATGAGCACATCACATGTCTGATGCTCACCTCGTTCTCCGACGACGAGGCACTTTTCGACGCGATCATGGCCGGCGCGTCGGGATACGTACTGAAGGCGATCCGCGGGAACGAGTTGTTGACGGCGGTACGGGACGTGGCCGCCGGCCGGTCGCTGCTCGACCCCGTGGCGACCGCGCGGGTGCTGGAGCGGCTGCGCGGCGGCGACAGCCCGAAGAGCGACGAGAAGCTGGCGGCCCTGACGGAGCAGGAACGCAGGATCCTGGACCTGATCGGCGAGGGACTGACCAACCGGGTCATCGGCGAGCGGCTGCACCTCGCCGAGAAGACCATCAAGAACTACGTCTCCAGTCTGCTGTCCAAACTGGGCATGGAGCGGCGTTCGCAGGCCGCCGCCTACGTGGCCCGGATGCAGGCGGAGCGCGAGTACCGCTGACGCCCCGCCTCACCCGTCCGGGCTGACCCGTTCCGGCCCTCGCCGCCGGGACCTCCGCCCCTGCGGGCCGAGGACGCCGGGCCCTTTCGGGCGGGGCGTCCGTCACGGAGAGTGGAGTCATGTCCACCGAGGAAGCCCGAGCGGTCGAACTGCTCGGCCGCGTGCCCTACGGCCGCGTGGCGACGAGCATGCGGGCCATGCCGTTCGTCGCGCCGGCCCGGCACATCGTGGTGGACGGCAGCGTCCTCCTGCGGATTCACCGCGGTTTCGGCTACCACAGCGCGTGCAGCGGCAGCGTGGTGGCCTACGGCGCGGACAACCTCAACTCCGGTGCGGCGGTCCGCTGGTCCGTGCAGTTCAGCGGTACGGCGGTGGTGGTCCAGCCGTCCGAGGAGGTGCTGCGGCTCTTCGGGGAGCAGCCGCACCACATGAACGGCGAGGCGTTCGATCCCGTCTATCTGCGGATCGAACCCCGGTTCGTGAGCGTGCACACGATGGACTATCTCGAAGAGCGTCCCACCCGACACGCTGCGTGATCTAACATCTGGCGGGTGCCGCGCTCATCTGCAACCGCCCCACCCCTCGGTCCGCTTCTGCGCCGCTACGAGGACCCGGGCGAACCACTGTCCTGCGAGCCGGTCACCCTGGGCCTCCTCAACCGCGGCTACCGGCTGTCCACCACCCGCGGCGCCTACTTCCTCAAGCACCACCTCGACGGCGACCGCGAGGCCATCGCCCGCCAGCACCGGGCGACCAAGCGTCTCCAGGCGCTCGGCGTTCCGGTCGCCCCGCCCGTCGAGGACGCCGAGGGCGGCACGGTCGCCGTGATCGGCGGGCGCTGTTACGCCCTGCACCCCTGGGTCGACGGCCGCCACCGCGACGGCGCCCACCTCACGACGGCCCAGTCCCGCCGGCTCGGCTCCCTCCTGGGGCTCGTCCACACCTGCCTCGACCAGGTCATGGAAGTCGACCACACAGAACTCGGCGAGTACGAGAGCGCCGACCCCGAGGAGACCTTCGCGCTCATCGACGAACTGCTGTCCCTGGCACGGTCGGCCCGGCCCCACGACAGCTTCGACGCCCTCGCCGAGCACCGGCTCGTCCAGCGCCGGGGGCTCCTGGAACGCCACGCCGGGCGCAGACCGCCGCCGGGCTCCGCGGGCGGCTGGGTGCACGGCGACTTCCACCCGCTGAACCTGCTCTACCGGGGTGCCGAGCCCGCCGCGATCGTCGACTGGGACCGGCTGGGCGTGCAGCCGCGCGCCGAGGAGGCCGTACGGGCGGCGGCGATCTTCTTCGTCCAGCCGGCGGGCGAACTGGAGCTGCCGAAGGTGCGCGCCTACGCCCGGGCCTACCGCCGGGCCGCCGGCGCGGACGCGGCGGAGCTCGCGGCGGCGGTGCACCGGGTGTGGTGGGAGCGGCTCAACGACTTCTGGATACTGCGGTGGCGCTACCAGCTGAACGACCGAAGGGCCGACCCGCAGTTTCCCGCGGTGTCGGCCCTGGCGGTCTGGTGGACGAGCGAATACGAGGCGGTCCGGGACGCTTTCACGGCCTAGGGCCTGTGGATCGTGCCGGACTCGGCGCCGAACACCGGGTGCCCTGGAGCACCCCGCCCGACGTCAGCCGCCCTCGGTGCCGCCCGGGTCGCCCGGATCACCGTTGGCACCCTCGTTGGTGCCGCCCGTCGGCGGATCCGTGGGCGGGTCCGTCGGCTCGGTCGGCTGATCCGTGGGCTCGGTCGGCTGGTCCGTCGGTTCCGTCGGCTGGTCGGTGGGACCCGCCGACGTCTGCGGATCGCTCGGCGTGACCGGCCGGGTGTACGTCGGCTCCTGGGTCGGCTCCTGGTTGCCGCCGGTGCTGTTGTCCGGCTCCTCCGTCGGCTGGGTCTCCTCCTCGGTCGGCGTCGGCGACTCGTCCGGCGTCGTGGGCGTCTCGGAGACCGACGTCTTGTCGGAGGGGGTGCCGCCCGTGTCGCCCGCCTTGTTCAGGGCGAAGGCGATACCGGCCGCGATGGCCACCACGGCGAGCACGGCCAGCAGCCATGCCTTGCTGCGGCCCTTGCGGCCGCCCGGCCGATGACCGTCGTACGCGCCGTCGTTCGGGTTCGGCGGAGGCAGGAGCGGACCCTGCGAGGTATCGCCGTGCACGGGGTGGTGCACGGCGGTCGGCCCGGTGGTGCCCATGGCGGGCGTCGGCCCGCCGTCGTTCAGCAGGACCGGCCCGGTGTTCCAGCTGCCGTTGTGGCTGCCCTGCTGCTGAAGCATCTGGAGCGAGTACTGCACCAGGCCGCGCATCTCCTCCGCGCTCTGGAACCGGTCGTCCGGGTCCTTCGCGAGCGAGCGCATCACCATGCCGTCGAGCTCCGGCGGCACCACGTCCGAGACCTCGGACGGCGGGGCCGGGATGTCCTGGACGTGCTGGTAGACCACCGAGAGCGGGGTCTCCCCGGTGAAGGGGGGCCGCAGCGCGAGGAGTTCGTAGAGGAGACAGCCCGTCGCGTAGAGGTCGGAGCGGTGGTCGACGGCCTTGCCCAGTGCCTGCTCGGGAGACAGGTACTGCGGCGTGCCCATCACCATGCCGGTCTGCGTCATCGTCGTCGACGCCCCGTGCAGGGCGCGCGCGATGCCGAAGTCCATCACCTTCACCGCACCCGAGTTGGTGATGATGACGTTCGCGGGCTTGATGTCACGGTGCACGATGCCGTGCTGGTGGGAGTACGCGAGTGCTTCGAGGACGCCGGAGACGATGATCAGGGCCTGCTCGGGCGGCGGGGCCTCGGCGTTCAGCAGCAGATCCCGGATCGTGCGGCCCTCGACCAGCTCCATGACGATGTACGGCACGGACTGACCGCCCACGACGTCCTCGCCGGAGTCGTAAACGGCCACGATCGCATGGTGGTTGAGGCCCGCGACCGACTGTGCCTCGCGGGTGAAGCGGGCCTTGGAGACAGGGTCCTCGGCGAGGTCGGCGCGCAGCAGTTTCACCGCGACGGTCCGACCGAGCCGTACGTCCTCCGCCGCGTAGACTTCGGCCATGCCGCCGCGACCGAGGCGGTGCGTGAGCCGGTACCGGCCGTCACCGACCAGTCCGCCGGTGCCCCAGGAGTCCGCCGCATCCGGCACGCCGCCGCCTGCTTCGGGTTCGGGTGCCATCATTCCTCGCCGTCGTGTCTGTCCGCGTGCTTGGGGGTGCGTGCGGGAATCGCTGTCGTCCTCAGGGTGCTTGTGCCGCCTCACGCTACAGCCTCCGCGAGACGCGCCTGCTCGAGATGGACCGGCCATCAAAGCCGCTGCCGGTCCGACGGCGCAAATTCCATGCTTTTCCTGTAACGAGTCCGAGACTCTTCTTGTGCGTACGGTCACGGAACGGGCACCCGGCTTGACGTGTCGGACCCCTCGGGCAGACTTGCCCCGTAATAGGGATCACGCCATGCATCACGGATCACGCGGCGACGCGGGCCATCGCGGGCCGTCAGGTGTTCGCGCCGAGGGGGAAGCACAGTCATGAGCCAGGACGGCGCGCAGGGCCGCTATGCGGGTGGGTCCGTGGCGGGTGGCCGGTATCAGCTTCGCGACCTGCTCGGCGAGGGCGGTATGGCCTCCGTCTATCTGGCGTACGACTCGGCGCTGGACCGCCAGGTCGCCATCAAGACGCTGCACACCGAGCTCGGGCGCGAGCAGTCCTTCCGTGAGCGCTTCCGCCGCGAGGCCCAGGCCGTCGCCAAGCTGTCGCACCCCAACATCGTCTCCGTCTTCGACACCGGCGAGGACGAGCTCGACGGCTCGCTGATGCCGTACATCGTCATGGAGTACGTCGAGGGCCGGCCCCTCGGGTCCGTCCTTCAGGCGGACGTCCAGCAGTACGGCGCGATGCCGGCCGAGAAGGCGCTCAAGGTGACGGCCGATGTGCTGGCCGCACTGGAGACCAGCCACGAAATGAGCCTGGTGCACCGGGACATCAAGCCCGGCAACGTGATGATGACCAAGCGCGGCGTCGTCAAGGTGATGGACTTCGGCATCGCGCGCGCCATGCAGTCGGGCGTCACCTCGATGACGCAGACCGGCATGGTCGTCGGCACCCCGCAGTACCTGTCGCCGGAGCAGGCGCTGGGTCGCGGCGTGGACGCCCGCTCCGATCTGTACTCCGTCGGCATCATGCTCTTCCAGCTGCTGACCGGACGGCTCCCGTTCGACGCCGACTCCCCGCTGGCCATCGCGTACGCGCATGTCCAGGAGGAGCCGGTCGCTCCGTCCTCGATCAACCGCTCCGTCACACCGGCGATGGACGCCCTCGTCGCCCGTGCGCTCAAGAAGAACCCGAACGAGCGGTTCCCGAACGCGGCCGCGATGCGCGACGAGTGCGCACGGGTGATGGGTGCCGGACAGACGGGCGCCCCGGTGATCGTCGGTGGCGCCCCGGCCGCGAGCGGCTCGGGTGTCGGCTCGGCCGTCTTCCCGCCGCTCGACCAGTCGGCGCCGCCGCCGCACAGCGTGCAGACGCCGTACCAGCCGAGCCCGTACGGCCCGCCGACCCCGGCGCCCGCCCCGACCCCGGCTCCGCAGTACGGCTATCCGCAGACTCCCGCTCCGGCGTACCAGACGGCGGGGCCCCTGGCCTCGACGCCGCCTCCGTACACGATGTCCCCGCAGACGGCCACGACCGGCCCGGGCGGCGGCAGCGGCGGCAAGCGGAACATGCCGGTGATCATCGGTGCGATCGCGGTCGCGCTGCTGGCGATCGGCGGTCTGATCGCGGCGATCTCGATGAAGGACAACGGGAAGGACGACAACACCGGCGGGGACCCGAGTTCGAGCACCTCCCAGCAGGGCGGTGAGGTCCCGCCGGACCGGTCGCGGACCATCGAGGCCACCAAGTGCTCCGAGGCGACGGAGGACGGCCAGGACCCCAAGAAGGTTGTGGTCCCCGACCTCCGTTACAAGGACGTGCTGTCCGTCAAGGACTGTCTGCGGGCGGCCAAGTGGACGTGGACCGTCAAGACGGAGGACAACCCCCAGTGGCCCAAGGACGCCGTGATCGAGCAGTACCCGAGCCAGGGCTCTGCCGTCCTGCCGGGTAGCCAGGAGTTCGAGCTGAAGATCTCCACGGGCAAGTCCGGCTGACCTCGTCTTCTGTTCCGCTTCCTCTTCCGACACGGCCCGGTACGCACGACGCGTGCCGGGCCGTTCGTGTGCCGCGGCCGATGACCCGTACGGCCGGTGCCCGAGATGCCGTCCTTGGTACGTCATGTGACGCTGAGTCCATCAACACAGCGGTTCGGCACGGGAGGGGGTCACCCGGTGACTCCAAGGCTCCGCACGCGGTGCGCCATCGCGGTCGCCTCATTGCTGCTGGTCGCCCATCCGGCACAGGCAGACGAGTCCGGGACCCCCGAAGCCTCCCCCTCCGGCAGACCCACCGCGTCGTCCTCCCTCGCGGGCAAGCCGGCCGGCGAGGGGCGGCCCCGGCCGGGCCGGCCGCTGCCCCCGGTGAGCGTGAGCCCGAGCACACCGTCCGGCTCCGCCAAGCCGTCGCTCACCCCGTCCGGCACACCCTCCGCCACGCGTTCCGCGTCCGTTTCCGCGACTCCGTCCATCTCGGCGCCCCCCTCCCGCAGGCACCACCATCCGCCGCGGCCCCGTCTCACGGAGGAGGAGGAACCCTGGACGGAGGAGTACGAGGAGGACGCGGAACAGCCGGCGCCTCCGCCGACCCCGTTCGCGCCCGCCGCCGCACGTCAACAGCAGGAACAGGCCGCGCCCCAGGCCGTCGCCCGGCAGATCTCGCCGCTGTCCCTCGGCATCGGAATGGCTCTCATGGGCCTCGGAATCGGCTTCCTGGCCGTACGGATGAGGCGTCGCTGAGGCGCTTGTCATCCTTACGACGGAGGCAACGGCTCCGCCTCCCGATGGTTGGCGCGCACCGGCATACCCGGTATACATACCGAGTATGTCCATCCGTCACGGGCTCCTCGCCCTCCTGGAACACGGTCCGCGGTACGGCTCACAGCTCCGCACGGAGTTCGAGTCCCGCACCGGTTCCACCTGGCCGCTGAACGTGGGTCAGGTCTACACGACCCTCAACCGTCTGGAACGCGACGGCATGGTCGCCCAGAGCGGTGCGGATGACGCCGGCCACGCGCTGTACGTCATCACCGAGGCCGGTCACACCGAGCTCACCAACTGGTTCGAGACTCCCGTGGACCGGAGCAATCCGCCGCGCGACGAGCTGGCCATCAAGCTCGCCATGGCGATCGGTGCTCCGGGCGTCGACATCCGTGCCGTCATCCAGTCCCAGCGCCATCACACCGTGAAGGCGATGCAGGACTACACCCGGCTCAAGGCCCAGGCGCTGGCCGCCATCGAGAGCGGCGGGTCGCAGGAGCGCGACGACGTGGCCTGGCTGCTCGTCCTGGAACAGCTGATCTTCCAGACCGAGGCCGAGGCACGCTGGCTCGACCACTGCGAAGTCCGGCTCATCAGGCTCTCTGCCCAGGCCGAGCGGGGAGCCTCACGCCCGACGGCCACCTCGCTGCTCGGACAGCAGGCGCAGTCCACGCAGTCCGCACCCGCCTCGCAGTCCCCGCAGGCCGATCGCTCCGGGCAGTCCACGGCCTAGCGACAGGCCCCTGGCCGGGGCCGACTCCGCCCCGGGGCCCGGGAGTTACCGGGCCCCGATCCCACCGGTCCGAGCACAGCGCTTTGGACCCCGCCGTCCGAGCACCGCTCCGGACCCCGGGCCTCACGCCCATCAGTCTCCGCTCACCCGTCCGTCCAAGGGGGACCCTCCCATGTCCGATCGCATGTCACAGCAGCCACACACGTCACAGCAGTCACAGCAGTCACAGCAGCCCGTCCTGCAACTGCAGGAGCTGACCCGTGTCCACGGAAGCGGCGCCACCGAGGTCCATGCCCTGCGCGGCATCAACCTCGACGTCTTCCCCGGCGAACTCGTCGCCGTCATGGGCCCGTCCGGCTCCGGCAAGTCCACGCTGCTGACCATCGCGGGCGGGCTCGACACCCCCACCTCGGGACGGGTGATCGTCGAGAACACCGACATCACCACCGCCAACCGCAAGACGCTCGCCGCCCTGCGCCGCCGCAGCATCGGCTACGTCTTCCAGGACTACAACCTCATCCCGGCGCTGACCGCCGCCGAGAACGTCTCCCTGCCGCGCGAACTGGACGGCATGTCCGCCCGCAAGGCCCGCAACGAGGCCATCGCCGCCCTGGAGGAGATGGACCTCGGACATCTCGCCAACCGCTTCCCCGACGAGATGTCAGGCGGCCAGCAGCAGCGCGTCGCCATCGCCCGCGCCCTGGTCGGCGAGCGCCGGCTCGTCCTCGCCGACGAGCCGACCGGCGCCCTCGACTCCGAGACCGGCGAGTCCGTGCTCGCGCTGCTGCGCGCCCGCTGCGACGCCGGCGCTGCCGGCATCCTCGTCACGCACGAGCCGCGCTTCGCCGCCTGGGCGGACCGCGTGGTCTTCCTGCGTGACGGCGCCGTCGTCGACCAGACCATCCGCAGCCAGGCCGACTCGCTGCTCTCGGGCCAGGCGGCCGAACTGTGAACAGCTCGTACCACTCCTGGCGGGCCGCGATCCGTATCGCCCGCCGTGACGCCTGGCGCTACAAGGGACGCAGCTTCCTCGTCCTCGCGATGATCGCCCTGCCCATCCTCGGTGTGAGCGCCGCGGACCTCACGCTGCGCAGCGCGGAGCTCTCCACCGCGCAGACCATGGAGCGCAAGCTCGGTGCCGCCGACGCGCGGCTGGACGACCCCGGTATGGGCGGGTCGCCCCTCATGCAGTCCCCCAACGGCGACAACTACATGCCGGTGGGCAACTTCGACAACCGGCCCTACCCGGAGGGCAAGGGCGATGTCAGCAAGGCGCTGCCCGCGGGCTCCACATCGCTGCCCGACACGACCGGCCGGGCCAAGCTGCGGACGGCACACGGGCTGCTGAACACCGAGGTCCGCGAGATCAAGGCGTCCGACCCCCTGGTCAAGGGGATGCTGACCGTCACGGACGGCCGGTTCCCGAAGAAGGACGACGAGGTCGCGGCGACCACGCACTTCCTGGAGAACAGCGACCTGAAGGTCGGCTCCAAGGTCACCGCCCGCGGCCTCGACCGCGAGTACACGATCGTGGGCGCCTACGAACTCCCGGACGCGCTCGACACCGATCAGATCAACGCGCTCCCCGGGGCGCTGCTCGCGCCGCTGGACAAGGCGCTCGAGAAGACGGGTCTGCCGAGCTCGTCGTCGTCCACCACGTACCTGGTGAAGGTCTCGGGTGGTTTCACGTGGAACATGGTCAAGGCGGCCAACGCCAAGGGCGTGAAGGTCGAGTCCCGTGCCGTCGCCCTCGACCCCCCGGCCGATTCCGAGGTCCCGCTGTTCCAGCAGGAGGGCTGGGGCAACTTCGAGCAGAGCACGGCCGCCAAGGCGGCCGCCCTCGCCGCCGCGGGAACCGTCGTCGGTCTGGCCATGCTGGAGATCTGCCTGCTGGCAGGCCCGGCCTTCGCCGTCGGCGCCCGGCGCTCGCGCCGCCAGCTCGGTCTGGTGGGAGCCAACGGCGGTGACCGCCGCCATATCCGTGCCATCGTCCTCTCCGGCGGTCTGGTCATCGGCATCGCCGCGGCCGTCGTCGGCACGATCCTCGGACTGCTGCTCACCTTCGCGCTGCGGCCCGTGCTCGAGAACTACATGGGCGCACGCTTCGGCAGCTTCGACATCCGGCCGCTGGAACTCCTCGGCATCGGACTGCTCGCGGTGTTCACCGGTGTCATGGCCGCGCTGGTGCCCGCCATCACCTCCTCGCGTCAGTCGGTGCTGGCATCGCTCACCGGCCGTCGCGGTGTCCGCAAGAGCAGCCGGGTGCTGCCGGTGATCGGTCTGGTGGCGGTCACCCTGGGCGCGGCCATCGCGCTCTACGGATCGACGATGACCGACCAGTTCATCGTCGTGGCGGGCGGCAGCGCCCTCGCCGAACTGGGCATCGTCGCCCTGACCCCCGCCCTGGTCGGCCTGTTCGGCCGGACGGGACGCATCCTGCCGCTGTCCCCGCGTCTGGCCCTGCGGGACGCGGTGCGCAACCGGGGCCGTACGGCTCCCGCGGTCGCCGCGGTGCTGGCCGCCGTCGCCGGCACGGTCGCGGTGGCGACGTACGCCGCGAGCACGGACGCCCAGAGCAAGGCCGACTACGAGGCACGGCTGCCGCACGGCGCGGTCTCCGTGATGATCGACGAGGACGGCGGACGGGACGTCCCGTCCGTCCGCGCCTCGGTGCAGAAGATGCTCCCCGTCGATGTCCGTGCGGACGTGGACAGGGTCTCGGTCGGCAAGGCCGGCTGCTCGATGTACGGCGGCGGGGAGGGCTGCGGACGGTACGAGGTGATCGTGCCTCTCGCCAACCAGTGCCCGCTGTGGCGCACGGATCCGGCCCACCCGAACGACGATCCGTCGGAGAAGTTCAGCAAGGCCGAGCGGCGCAAGCTGGCCAAGGACTGGCGCTGCCTGACCAGCAACGAGGTCAGCTACACCGACAGCGGCCTCCTCGTGGGCGACACCAAGCTGATGCAGGTCCTCGGAATCGACGACCCGGCTGCCGAGAAGGCACTGGCCGCGGGGCAGATCGTCTCGTTCGACAAGCGCAATGTGGACACCAAGGGCAAGATCGGCATCCGCCTGATCACCGACACGAAGGCGGCCGACGAGGCACAGGAGAAGGGCAAGGAGGCCCCCGGCGAGGTCAAGTCCTTCGCCACCTACCAGGCCGACGCCCAGCAGAAGTCCTACGGCGTCGCGATGATCATGTCGCCCGCCACCGCGAAGGCGGCCGGGGTCCGGACGGTTCCGTTCGGTGCCTACTACTCCACCGACAAGATGCCGAGCAGCGAGCAGCGCCAGCAGCTGGACGCCGAGCTCGACAAGACCGGCTCCGAGGTCAATCTGCACGTCGAGGAGGGCTACACCAGCGAGAACAGCATCATCCTGCTCGCTCTGACGGTCTTCGCCGGTCTGATCACCATCGGCGCGGCCGGGATCGCCACAGGTCTCGCCCAGGCGGACGCCGAGGCCGATCTGAAGACGCTGGCCGCGGTCGGCGCCCCGCCCCGGGTGCGCAGGACCCTCAGCGGGTTCCAGTGCGGAGTGGTGGCGGCGATGGGTGTGGTGCTCGGTTCGGCGGCCGGAGTGCTCCCGGCGATCGGACTGCGCCTCACCGAGAAGCGCCAGGAACTGAAGTGGTACGAGGAGGCCCTCGATCAGGGCTACGCCGGCAGTGACTCGCTTCCTTACGTGCCGATCCTCGTCCCCTGGGCGACCCTGGCGGCCCTGCTGATCGCGGTCCCCGTGGGCGCGGCCCTGCTGGCGGCGCTGGTGACCCGCTCCCGTGGCGCCCTGTCCCGCCGCGAGGCCACATGATCGGCCCGGATCGCGTCCTGATCAGCTCGTGACCGGCTCCTGATCGCACTGCCTGCACTTTTGTGCCCCCGTACGAGGGTGGATCACTCTCGTACGGGGGCACACCGTGTGATGACGCACATGTGCGAGAGAATGGCGGCATGGAGATGCCGAGGAATGAACGGTCGCAGGAGAGCCCCCACGTTCTTGTCGTGGGACAGGACGGAATGGCGCTCGGCGGCAGTGGCGGAGACGATGAGTCGCGGGAGGTCCCGTTGACCGAGATGGTGGAACAGCCGGCGAAGGTCATGCGTATCGGCAGCATGATCAAGCAGCTGCTGGAGGAGGTCAGGGCGGCACCTCTGGACGAGGCGAGCCGTGTGCGGCTCAAGGAGATCCACGCCGGCTCGGTCAAGGAGCTGGAGGACGGGCTCGCGCCCGAACTCGTCGAGGAACTGGAACGGCTTTCGCTCCCCTTCACCGACGAGGCGATCCCCTCCGAAGCGGAACTGCGGATTGCGCAGGCTCAGTTGGTGGGCTGGCTCGAGGGACTTTTCCACGGTATCCAGACGGCGCTGTTCGCCCAGCAGATGGCGGCACGCGCCCAGCTGGAACAGATGCGCCGTGCCCTTCCGCCGGGCGCCTCCCACGAGGACGAGGAGAACCCGCCGCACGGAGCGCTTCGCTCGGGCCCGTACCTCTGACACGGAGATAGGCGGGGAGGTTCTGGCGGAGGGTTCTACGCAGCGGTTCCGGCCGGGGTTCCGCGAGGAACCTCTGATGCGGAACCACTGACATGGACTCCGGTCGGCGGGCCGGTGCGGCGCTGCTTCTCAGCGC